>JAOZSB010000256.1 GCA_029939895.1 Desulfobacterales bacterium | reverse complement strand
GACATTATGTTGTTTTCATATTGAAACAGGACTGACCAAAAACAATGCTTGATGTATAGTTTTGTGCAATAAAAAAAATCCGTTATTAAAAATTTTCACAATACTTTTAAATTTTTATGCGAAGCCTTGTTGAAAGTTGATCTCGGTGGTTTGGCTATGAAGTTGGCAAAAAAGCTAACAGGTAAGTTTTCAGCTTTAGTAAATTAGAAGCTGAAAACTTACCTTAAGATGTTAAAAATTTTGCATGAAAGAAACCTTTAATATTTGCAATTCTTTCATATTTTTCTGTGAGCAAAAAAAAACTAATAAAATTGTCCTGCCCATGACAGCTTATACGGTCTCAATCCAGCCGTGGGTATCCTCAATATTGCCATACTGGATATCGGTAACTGTCTTAAACAATTTTTCAGCAACAGGCCCGACTTTGCCATCACCTATGTACATAACCTTGTCGCCATATTTTAACTCCCCAACAGGCGAGATTACCGCAGCTGTGCCAGTGCCGAAAACCTCGGATACTTTACCATTTTCATGGGCCTCAAAAAGCTCGTCAATGGTTATCTTCTTTTCAGAAACAGGCATTCCCCATTCTGTTGTTAGTTTCAGGACAGAGTCCCTGGTGATACCGGGCAGAATACTCCTGTTGAGCATCGGGGTAACAACTTCTCCATCAATAACAAAAAATATGTTCATGGATCCGACTTCCTCAATGTATTTCTGCTCAACACCGTCAAGCCATAAAACCTGAGTGTAGCCGTTTTTAACAGCTTCCTCACCAGCATAAAGACTTGCTGCATAATTTGCCGGAGTCTTGGCCTCTCCCAGTCCCCCGCGAACAGCGCGGACATGATCCTTGGTTACCCATATTTTTACCGGATTGAAGCCCTCTGAATAATATGCACCAACCGGGCTAAGTATTACGAAATAAAGGTATGAGTGGGATGCCCTGACACCCAGATATGCATCGGTCGATATAATTGTCGGCCTGACATAGAGTGAGGTTCCGGTTGCACTGGGTATCCAATCCTTTTCCAGCCTGATAAACTCAGTGAGAGCCTCAAGTGCTTCTTTTTCGTCAATCTCAGGAATGCACAGTGACCTTGAGGATCTGTTAAGCCTGGCAATATTATCCTTGGGTCTGAAAAGGCGTATTTCTCCAGAGGATGTACGAAAGGCCTTCAACCCTTCAAAAACCGCCTGCCCATAGTGATAAACCATTGTAGATAAAGGCATTGCCACTGGTGCGTTCGGTTCGATCCTTAAATCGTGCCATCCCTTGCCTTTCGTGTAATTCATCAATAACATGTGGTCTGTAAAAATCGAGCCAAATCCCAGATTTGAATCGTCTGGACGCTCCATCAATTTATCAGCCTTTTTAATTCTGATTTCCATTATAAAAGTATCTCCATATATTTGTAATTATTCCATTTCCCAAAGCATAAGACCTGTTGTTGTGTCATACTCGCGCACCAAAGAGCCGTCAAGGAGTTCGAGAATATGAATCTCGCCTGCGAATACAATAGTATCCGAAAACAGGTGTCCTCCAATCAGGCTGCCCTCCGTATCGCCAAGGGTTATATGACCATGGACAAAGGGTTTACCATCCTTTGTCGAGATATTGCCGGTACAGTTAACTATTTCAAGGTCTCCTTCCTGCAGCAAACTCACATAGACCTTTTGTTTTTGGTCATAGAACCCGATAGTCGCCAGGGACACAGCACCAATGATATTAAACGCAGCGGTTTGTATGGAATTTTCCTCGCAAAACTCACTGATACTTGTAATAATGTCCTTACCGTGTGGAAGTCTGCCGAGAAAACTTCTACCATTTCGCATTTCCATGGCTGTTAATTTTTCCACTGTCCAACGTTCTCCTGGTAAATTTAAATGTTTTCTTGAAGCCAATTGCGTAGTTTATACCAAAGGTCTGGTTATGAAATAAGCAAAAAAACTCCTGATAAAATTAATTTTTCGCATAGCTTTGATTTATGTTTATTCCTGAGATTCGATTATGGAATAATCATAAAAAAACTCAAATTGAACAAACCCTTATATTGAGCAAACTATTTCATTTAGATTTGAACACTAAATAGTTTCTATAGCTAATTTTTTAACTTGAATCAAGATTATTATTCAACCCTTTCATTGACATTTAACATTCTCATGATAATTATCTTATTAAAATATGTTTGTAAATGGAATATCCAATCGAAAGGAAACTGATAAATGGATGATAAAACAGCAGAAATTCTCCCCCAGAGATTTACACTGGAAAACAAGTTTAAATTCAAATGTCACAAAGATGTAAAATGTTTTACAAAATGTTGCAGGGGCATAAATATTATGCTGACCCCATACGACATAATTCGGCTGAAAAATAGACTGGATCTTCCCTCTGACCAGTTCCTGTCAATCTATACCGACTTACAGATACTTGAAAAAACCGACATTCCGGTCGTCACCATAAAACTTATGGATGACGAGGAAAAATCGTGTCCCTTTGTCAGAGACGAAGGGTGCATTGTCTATGAAGACAGGCCAACCACATGCAGATACTACCCTCTGGGCGTTGCATCACTAAGCCACAAGGAAGGTGCTGATGCTGATGATTTTTTCTTTTTTGTTAACGAGCCACACTGCCTGGGCTTTGAAGAAGATACTGACTGGACCGTAAAAGACTGGCGCATTGATCAGGGCGTTGATATCCACGATGATGTGAACGCAGAATGGACTGACCTTGTTGTCCGAAAACGGTCTTTTCCTTCTAATGTTCAATTCTCAGACAAAAGTAAACAGATGTTCTTCCTTGCCAACTACAACATTGATAAATTTCGTGAGTTTGTATTTGAAAGCACTTTTCTCCAGCTCCACAAGATCAAACCTGAAACCATTGATGCAATCAAAAACGATGAAATAGAACTCCTTAAATTTGCCGCATCATGGTTTAAGTGGGTAATGTTCAAACAGGGAGACTTTGAACTTAACGAAACTGAAGTGGAAAAAAGAAAAAAGACAGAGGAAAACCTCGAATAATTATTATGAGCAAATAAAATTCTGATTCCAATACAGGGCGCCGGCATCTATGCCTGCGCCCTGTTTTTTTCATTATTGATCATTTTACAAGGGGCCATTGCAATAATGGCAGATTCTTTTATTTCCCCTTATCGGTTCTGACAAAGATTATCCTGCGGTTTCTGGCACGCCCGGCATCCGTGAGATTATCTGCAATTGGTTCTTTAGTTCCCAATCCCTTGACGGTCAGCCTGCTTTCATCAACACCCTTTTCCACGAGATAAGACTTAATTGCATTTGCTCTTCTCAATGACAGGAGCACGTTGTATGGCTCATTACCAATTATGTCTGCATATCCCCTGATTTCAAAGGTAACATATGGACTTCTTTCCATCACTTCAACCACGTTGTCAAGAGGATGGTAGAAGTAATCCTTTAAGTCGGCTTTATCAAAATCAAAATTAAAGAGAGTATAATAAAGAATCCAGCATCCATTTTCGGTTATTTCAGCCATCGGAAGCGTACCAAGACACTTATCAATGTAATCCAGCTTTCCATCTTCATCAAGGTCAAAGGGACAGCCCATTTCATCGACTGGACAGCCTGAAGGTGTTCCCGGGCAGAAGTCATCGGGGTCAGGCACGCCATCTTCGTCGGTATCAAGAAGACATCCATAAAAATCGACAGGGTAAGCACAGTCTGTATCAGGGCAAACATCTGCAAAATCCAGTACGCCATCGCCGTCTTCGTCCAGATCCTCCGCCGGAACCTTTATTACATCCCTCAACACCTGGCGTTTGGCATTAAACAGAACCCTGACAAAATCCTTTACACGAAGCACCATTATTTTTGAGGTATCAGGCTGGACAATTATTTCATCTTTTGTAAAACGTCCAAGGAGTTCGGACCGGTTGATAAGCACAATCAGGGATTCTGACCGGCCTTCACCAGCAAACTCAATTCTGTTAATATTTTCCACGGCAATCTTGAGTTCCATGCCTTCTGCGTTGAAATACACAAACTCATTAAGGACTTCACCGGTAAACCTGTCCTCGTTCACCATAGTAATAACGGTGGTGTCAATGGAATATGTTATGCCAGTGGCATCAAAGCGCATACGTTTGAGCATGTCCTTGGCGTAAGTTCTTTTTTCACCGTCTTTTTTTATTATTACATCAAATTCTTCATCCAGCAGGAAACCGCTGTATACATCATTGTTCACGGTTGTAACGATGTCGATTTTCATTTCTCTTGCGTTCATTTCGATTGTTTTGATGAAATCCTTCCTTATGGTTGTTTGACCATAGGGGGTTTCCAGACAAAAATAATCTTTCAGGACATCGCTGACAAGAATTTCGCCAGTTATGGTGTGAACTACGTCACCCTGTGCAGGGCCGTGGAAAAACGCAATCGCAGCAAATAAACATAATAGTAAAGCAGGTATTCTCATAGTTTATACTCAACAGGAAGCCTGGCCTCCATTTTAGTTTAATTCAACGCCAATATAGAATGGATTTTCATCACCCTTATAGATCCGTTGAAGTTCTTCCTCAAACCTTTCCAAAAGCTCTTTCAGGTGATCAAAGTATTTCTTTATTTCAATATAGTTTCTTACCCTGGCTTTTATCATAGCCATGGACATTGACATTCTTATATAGTCAACAGCCCCTGCCTCCAGGCCCTTCACCTCTGTACTCATGTCTTTATTATCGGCAATAAAGATGACAGGAATATTTGCAGTTTGATCGTTTTCTTTTAGTTTTCTGCAAATCTCAAAGGCCTGCATATCCGGCATGCTGGCAGACAGAAGTATGATGTCGGGCGGTTTGCTTGACCCTGCCAGATTTAATGCATCATCAAGGGTTGTCACAATCAAAAGGCTGTAGTCTTTTTTAAGGGACTCGGCAAGGGAACTAATTTGCTCTATGGAATCATCGACCATCAGGATTCGTTCGTTTATGGCCTTGCAGCCAATTAAAAAAGAGCCGTCATACTCCATCATGGATTCTTTCATTTCTTCCTGAAACAAGTCCACAAGCCTGTTGAGCCTGTCGGCATATTTTTTCAAGCGGATATGATTTTCAACCCGTTTCTTTATAATCGGAGCACTGTAAGGCTTCCTGATAAAATCGAGAGCTCCAAGGTTCAGGCCTCTTTGCTCGTCAATATCGTCTCCATCGGGGATTATGCTAATTACAGGAATATTTTTGGTATCGTCATCAGCCTTTAGGCTTTCAAGGAGTTCAAAGCCGTCCATGTCAGGAAACTTCATGCCCAGAAGTATGATATCCGGCTTGACTTCGCCCTTTGCAAATTCCAATGCATCAACACCGCTCATGGCTGCGATGGTGCCAAGGTCGTCTCCCAGAATTTTTTTGATCCTGGCAACATCAATGACAGATTCTTCTGCGATCAGCACTCTTCCTTTTTTAATTTTTTTATTCATCACATTAACAATCTTTTTATATATTGAATGCTTCACCAGTTTACAGCAGGTTAGCCAATCCCTTATAAGACATTTTAAATCTTCTTTTAAATGAACCCACTTAATCACAAATATATATTTACATATATTATATTTCCTATATTTTTTATGATACGTCAATATTTTTTATGCTTTTTGCCAGTAACATAGTAATTCATCTTCACAATAAACTTAAAATTTTATTGAGGCTATCTGCCTGGTTTATTCAAAAGCTCAGTTCCTGGAATAAGTAAAAAAATTATCCTAAACATACTGCTTTAATAATTGTGGCCCACAATTAAACACAAAAATTTGTCAGATTATTCACCCACTGTCCTGATCGCCGAACGGATCATATTGGCGGCACTTGCATTACCCAGCGTAATAATTTTTATTGCCCAGGACTCCTTTTTTACAAGCCTTCGAAGAATCTCTTTGTCTTCGAGTCCCTTTTTTTTGAGGTTGATAACCTGTCCGGCAAGATCATGCATGAATTCGAGTTTCCCCTTTACCCTTTCTTTGCCATTTTTCATGCATGGCCTGTGAGAGCAAAAAAGTTTATCAAAGTCGTAATCCAATAATTTTGTCAGAGAGTCGATCTGTTCTGCAAAATTTTCATCAACCCTGAAAAATTTTACCTTGTCAGCAAGGCAGAGGTCTCCAGAAAAAAGCCACCCTTCCTCCTCAACAAAGAAACAAGACATATCCTTGCTGTGACCAGGACAATGCAATGGTCGAAAAGTATAGCCGCCAGATTCAATCAGCTCCTGATAATGCTCTACTTCAACCTGATCAGCCGGCCCCCAAAAAACATGCTGGTAGGGCAGAATTTTTAAGGCTCCTCTCATTTTCTCTGCTGTCAGGGGATGCCCAAGAACTCTTGCGCCACATGTATCAGCTACTGCCCGCGCATTGCCGCTATGGTCTTCATGGTGATGGGTGATAAGGATATTTTTTATCAGTAGTGTCCCGTTAAAAATCGAATAATTTCAATTGGATTTG
>JAOZSB010000255.1 GCA_029939895.1 Desulfobacterales bacterium | reverse complement strand
TTAAGCTATCATATCAGCTTTTTAGTTTTCTGACACAGAATTTTGAACACCCTCATAAAGTCTTAAAAAAAGGTATTTCACTACTAAAGCAGACCTGAATTATACCCTTTTTACATTTCAAATTATTGGGAAGGAATACCAATGTTGCGCATAAATATTTTTGTTGTCATTTTTATATTGCTTATCAGCAGTTCTGGATTTGCAAAAACACAGGTAGTTTTTTGGGATCGCTCCACAAATCCTTTTGTTATAAAAGCCCTCAAGCAGATTGTAGCAGATTTTAATGCATCTTCCACGGACATTGAAGTAAAGATGGTTCAGGTTTCAGGGGATGAAACCAACATAGCAAAGCTGATGAGTGCCGTTGCCAGCGGCACTGGCCCTGATGTTTACCGTCTTGACCGCTTCACGGTTCCAGAGCGGGCAGCCACTCGCCTGCTTCACGATATTACCCCCTTTGTTAATGCAGAAAAAATTGATCTCAGGAAGCAGTATCTTGACTTTGCATGGCAGGAGGTGCTTTACCGCAACAGGGTTTTTGGGCTGCCCCTTGAAACCGATACCAGGGTTCTCTATTATCGGAAGGATATGCTGCGCCAGGCCGGGATTGACCCGGAGGAATTGTCTCCTGAAAACGGCCCGATTACCACCACCCGCTTAAAAGAGATCGCCTTTAAAATGAATCGGGTTGATGACTCCGGAGACTATACACATGTTGGTTTTGTACCCTGGGGCGAGCAGGGCTGGCACTATACATGGGGCTTTGCATTTGGCGGAGAGTTTTATGATGCAGAAAAATGCCGTGTAACCCCGAACAATCCCAATGTGGTGGCTGCCTTTAACTTCCTGTATGACTGGTCAAAAATGATGCGGCCCCGGATGGCTGAAAAATTCATGGATTCTTATTTTGGAACTGGCTCTGATTTCAGTCCTGCCAGACACCCCTTTGTAACCGGGCGTTTAGGTATGGTGGTGAGTGGAAACTGGTTTGTTACCACGCTTAAAAAACATTTAGAGGATTCCCAGTGGGGCGTGACATTTATTCCCACAAAAAACAAAAGCAAAGCCACCTGGTCAGGTGGATGGTCAGTGGTTATACCCAAAAATGCCAAACACCCGAAGGAAGCATATCAATTCATGCGTTACTACTCCAGCGCAGAGGGGCAGCGAACCTATGTGAAAATTCGGAAGACAATGACAACCTGGAAGTCCCTGATAAAAGAAAAGGAACTTTTGGACAGCACAGATAAGTTTTTGTGGGATACATTGTTTTTTTCGAAGTCACGTCCGCCACTGCCAGTGGGAGCTTTATACTGGAACCAGTTAACCCGTGCCCAGCAAAAAATTGTTACCAACAAAGAAAAACCAGAAGCAGCACTTAACGCAGTAAAGGAGAAAGTGCAGGGTCGCCTGGAACGCTATTGTCCATAAATTAAACCAGTACTCAAACTGTGCGGTAATGCTTATATGAAATCGATTAGATACTCTCTGGTTATAAAGCTGTTAGTGGGCGTTGCCCTTGTGACGTTTGTTATACTTTCAGTATTAAACATCATCAACGTAAATATCACCCGAAAAAAACTCGCTGCCCAGGCTGAAAAGCAGATCAGTTTTGTCAGGCAGCAATATCTGGAGCAGATTGAAACAACCAGGGCGCATTTAATAAAAAAGCTGGAACCGCAAGTTGATATTCTATCCACCCTTGTCAGCCAGCCCCTTTTAAACCGGGTTTGGTTCAGCGAAATTGCAGCACCAGAATCCGATGCTCAAAAATCGACCATTATCAAGCAGTGTTTTAATCGGTTTGATTCGCCTGAAAAAATTGCACAGTGTCTGGATAAATTTTCCCAGGCCGGGATAACAAAGGCTTTAGCCAGCCAGACCGATACATTTATCACTTCTTCAATTTTAAATCTTCTAAAGGATCAGGATATTATCGGCATCCAGATAGAAGATTTTGATGGTGCGCTGTATGTTGGATACTATCGCAATGAGGACGGAGCGATTTCTCCGCTGAAATCAACAAAAGAACTCCCCCCTGATCTGCCCAGGCTCAGCCGGGAAGTCAATATTGACGGTGAATCCTTCGGCAGGGTGACCTTTATCTATTCCTTATCACAGATACAGGAAATGCATGTTAACCTGGTTGAATACATTAAAACAGTGACCAGGGACATTCAAGAGACCAATGAAACACATTTAATTGAGATCACAAATTATCAAATCATAGAGGGTATTATAATATTTATTGCCCTTGTGGCGGCAATCACGCTTATTGGGGTAACCACTATCATCAGGCCCATCCAGAAGTTGGAAAAAAATGCAGAACTTGTGGCAGGCGGATATTTGTCCCATCCCATTGATACCAGTCGTCTGGACGAGGTGGGAAGCCTTGCTAAAAGCTTTGTAAAAATGCGTGATGCAATAGCCAGACAAATAAACGATCTAAAGGAAATGTATGAAAGGATAAATGAAAAAAACATAGACCTGAGCCTGGCAAAGGATCTGGCAGAAGCTGCCAGCAAAGCCAAGAGCGAGTTCCTGATGAACATGAGTCATGAATTGCGAACCCCGCTTAACGGCATACTCGCAGTTGCTGAACTGCTTACAAGCTATGAGCTTGAAGAAGAGCTTGACAGTTTTATCCAGGTAATTATCGGTTCAAGTAATAGCCTGAGCGATACGATTGACCGCACCCTTGATTTTTCAAAGTTTCACGATGGCAACCTTGTCCTTGAATCAGACCCATTTCAACTCGATGCATTGCTGAACTCCAAACTGAAAACAAGCTTTTACCATAAGGGTGAAACCACTGACCTGCAACTCGATTTTGAAGTCATATCAGAAGGGACTCCCAATGCCCTGGTGGGCGACCCGGAAAGACTTAAGCAGGTAATAAATTACATTCTGGAGAATGCCACCAAATTTAATGAAAACAAACCCACTGCCCTGATAGGGATCACTGCATCTGAAATATCAAACACATCCGCGCAATTAGAGTTTTCCATTAAGGACAACGGCATTGGTATTCCTGCAACGGAATTTGAAACTATTTTTGAACCATTTTCACAACATGACACCTCAAGCACCAGGCTTTATGAAGGCGTGGGCATGGGGCTTGCCGTCTGCAAGCAAATTGTCGAGCTTATGGGCGGCAGGATATGGGTTGAAAGTGAACCTGGCGCAGGCAGCACCTTTTATTTTACTGCTGTATTTGCACGACAGGATATTTGATCTGCCCTTTGATTTTCAAGCATAGAAAAAGTGGCCAGAAAATTTCCCCACAAACACGCTGCATAGAGTCGGTGCATCCAAATTCATTTACAAATCAAGTTTGAACGTGTTAACGTTTAAATAAAAAAATGAAAGGGGAAACCATTATTGGTCATGCAGGGTGAATTGAAACAATTTAGCGATGATGAAATCAAGATATTCACCAATGCTGCGACCTTCGCAGAAGAGCTTGTTGCCGAGCATTACAAGATTTCCGTCAGCGAGTGGTCAAGGTACAAGTATGACATAAAAACCATGGAAAACCTTGTGGATGGCGAAATCATCAGGGGGCGTTTTGCCCAGATAATTCGCTACGAAGGCAAAAAAAAGGACAGCCTCCTGGGGACTGCATCCTTTGACCTTTATAAAATCTGCATCCAGGATAGTGCGGTTCTAAATGCAGTGCTGGAAAATCCAGGCCTTAATCTTTTTGCCTTTACGCTGTATATAATGACCCACGAGCTTGTGCATGTGGTGCGCTTTAACAGGTTTATGCAGAGCTTTGAGGCCAGCGATTCAGAAAGGCAGGCAGAGGAGGGCAGGGTACACGGCACTTCCAGAGAAATACTGGCAGACGTAGCTGTTGACGGCATGGATGATGCCCTGGCCTATTTTGAAAAATGGGGCGAAAAGACCGACGGACTCTTTGATGGTTGATTCCAAAAACAAATGTTTGCTTTTAAGCGAACAAATCATGCCCGTAAATTGCGAACCCCAGAATCCAAAGGCGCAGGAGCGGATGTATTTTATGCTGAAATACATCGCACTTGTTTCAATTATTTTTCATACGCTGTTTATAGGCTTCTATCACCACTACCACCTCACGCTATTGTCCATATATAACATGGCTTCTGCGCCATTGTGGGTTTTGGTTTATATCCTTAATGAAAAAAAATGGCTCAATACAGCAGTTGGCCTGGCTTTTTCTGAAGCAATTATTTATGTCAACCTGGCAATTTTTTACTTTGGATTCGAAATAAACGTAGAAATCTGGTTTATCCTCATGGCAATAGTTCCCTTTCTAATGCCTACTCCCCATAACATTCTCAAGTTCCTGGCGTTTGGGATAGTGCTTGGCTGCTACCTGTTCTGGATGATTCATTTAGGGCATTATGCACCGCTGTTCAGGTTTGGGCCGCTTGTAAATCAATGGTTCAGAATAGTTAACATTACTACTGTCTTTGCCCTGTGCGCATTTCTATTTTATAAATACCGTTTTATTGCAGAGGCTGCTGAAGAAGGCCTTGAAAAGGAGCATCAAAAATCCGAGGCTCTGCTGCACAATATTTTGCCTGAGCCTATTGCCATGCGCCTGAAAAAAGATGAAACCATGATTGCCGACGGTTTTACCGATGCATCGGTATTGTTTTCTGATATTGTGGGCTTTACCGAACTTTCAGCAAAAATTTCTCCCCAGGAACTGGTTTCGCTTTTAAATGAAGTTTTTTCACGATTTGATGATTTGACAGAAAGCTTCGGGCTGGAAAAAATTAAAACCATTGGGGATGCCTTTATGGCTGCATCTGGAATCCCCGTTGAAAGATCAGATCATGCAGAAGTAATCGCAGATTTTGCTTTACAGTTAATAGAAGAACTTCAAAATTATAACACCCAGACAAGAAAAGATATTCACATTCGAGTTGGGATAAACTCCGGCCCGGTGGTTGCCGGCATAATTGGCAGGAAAAAATTTATTTATGACCTGTGGGGCGATACCGTCAACACTGCCGCAAGAATGGAATCACACGGCGTTGTTGATCAGATCCAGGTCTCCCCTGCAACCTATGAGCTTTTGAAGGACAAATACATCTTTGATACAAGGGGCAGCATTCATGTCAAAGGAAAGGGTGAGATGATCACTTATTTTTTAAAAGAAAAATGCTGAATAAGTAGAATCAAGCTTTACTGTTTTTGAGTGTCATATTTACTTTGCCGATAATCAATGATTTTGCCATGGTGTTCATTTGAAAACCATTACTTTTTATTTTAATTTAAAAAACATCACTTGAAAAATATAGATAATTATAGTATGTTATTATAATGCCTTGGTAGATTATAAATTTTTTGATGTCTCCTACATTTTGACAGGCTGTGTAATGGGTTTAAATGCCTGAGAAATGTGTCAAAAAAAAGCATCAATTTATCCATAAAAGTTTAGCAAAAATAATACAACTCCAGAAATAAGACGAAAGCAAATTTATACAGGAGCGAACAATGTCAATAATGAAAAAGATGTTAATCATCGCCATATATTTGATTTTCAGTACTGCGAGCAGCTTCGCACAGGAGCAAATTACTTTAACAAACTGTGACTGGGAGCCTTTTCAATCCAAAAAATTAAAACACTATGGTGTTGCCTCTCATATTGTCAGTGATGCATTTGCGCTGGTAGACATTAAGGTAAAGTATAAGTTTTTTCCATGCAAAAGAGCGATTGAAACCGCAAGGTCAGGGGACTTTCATGGAACTTTTCTTTGGCTTCGCACGCCAGACAGGAAAAAAGACTTTTACTACAGCGATGTAATAGTTGAAGATGAATCAGTCTTTTTTCATCTAAAGACCTTTGACTTTGACTGGGCCACCTTTGAAGACCTGGCTAAATACCGGGTTGGCGGAACTCTTGGGTATAAATATGCTTTTGAGTACGGTGAATACGCTGATAAGATAAAAATCAAGCGGGTTCCCAAAGACAAGCACAGCGTTGCAAAACTCCTTGAGGGCCGGATTGACGTTTTCCCATCATCAAAAATTCCAGGCTACGCAATACTGCACAAAAACTTCACGCCAGAACAGATCAACAAAATTACTTATCACAAAAAACCATACCTTACCGATTCCTATCACCTGATAATGTCCAAACTCATTAAGGGTAATGAGCGTTATGTTAAACTGTTTAACAAGGGACTGAAACTGTTGAGGGAAAACGGAACCTATGACGAGTATACAAAAGCATCCATAAAAGGCCAGTACGAAAAGAAGTAATAAGGTGTACCTGATAAAAAATGTCTTCACATCCAATATCTGCGTTGTAAAAAAAACATAATCCTCAGCGTACAACCGAGTACGCCTGCGGTTATGTTGTTTTTTACGCCTTGATCTTGAATGCGAATCCTATTTTTTCTTCAGGCACGTCCGTAATTCGTCGGAAAAGTGTACCTGATAAAAAATGTCTTCACATCCAATATCTGCGTTGTAAAAAAAACAT
>JAOZSB010000254.1 GCA_029939895.1 Desulfobacterales bacterium | reverse complement strand
AGTGCCCAAATCCAATTGAAATTATTCGATTTTTAACGGGACACTACTGTAGTGATGTATTATTTCCTGTTGATTTGCTTTTAAGGAGAAAATGAAGATCAAATTTTTTTTTATTGTTGTTACATCTTTACTTCTAATTTTTTCAATGCTGTCGGGCTGCTATTCTCATTACAGGGTTACCAGTACTATCTTGAAAGAAAAACCAAAGCCCACCGCCACCAGTCTGACCCAGACACTCAATTGTGTGTGTAGACAAATTAAAAAAACTATTTCTGATACTGCTTATATAATTGTTGTAGATGACTTTGTCGATGGCACGGTGAGACCCGAGTCTTACAATGATGGGATCATGGCAGATGCCGGGAGGAATCAGTTTTGCAATATAATATTTGAATCACTTCCAATCCATTCTGCCATTGTGTTGAACAGGGTTCCACCTCTTTTTGGAAATACAAGTGGTTCAAAAACCGGGCTTAATGAGTATGGGGTTATCCCTGATAAAAAGTGGATTGAATTTTCTCAATACTATTTGCGGGAGATTAACCTTAGACGCAGGGCCTTGAATCTTCCAAAAGCAACAAGTACAATTGTTTTTCGTATAGAAGGTATATTTTCTGCTTTTGATGATGATAATTATAAATCCCTTGGCTATGGCACAAGCGCAGGGAATAATGGCAGTGATGCAGAAGGCGAAGTAAATTTTGGTCGGAAAAAAGAAAACAGATCTATCACCCTTATCACCAATATAATTAACCCCCACAACAATTGTATTATGGCTTCAAAATCGCTGACTATAACTTCATATAAAACAGGCTATGAGGCAAATTTTAAGATAATGGGCACCAGTGGAAGCGAGGCTTTTTTTGCTTTTTCCAATGAAGAAATGGTGACAGAATCAATTCATGCAGCACAGTTAAGCCTCATACACGCTACATCTCTTTGGGTATTATCAGAAATATTTCCTGCGGATTCGATAAAGCCTTGCCTGGAGAAGGATAAAGACTTTTCAAGGATTATAAGTGGTTTGTATGAAGATACAGAAGAAAAAAAATGAAAGAAATATAATACGCACGTTCCTTTGTTAATATTCCATATGTCAATATTTGACATCGCATTGCTCCTAATGGGGGCGGCAAAACCTGCAATTGATCAGCTTACAATAAGGCTGACCCCTGATACATCAAGGCTCAATAATGGAAGACTGTTGAACAATCTTGTTTTACCAGTGATGGGAGAGTTTTTTATAATTTCAACTATACATTATTGATAAATTTGTATATAAAAAGAATGGTCATTTTTTTTGAGCCTGTCTGCAATGATAAGGCTCCAGTGACAGTACCTGGCAAGGCCCTTTGTAGCTGAGAGGGGGCAAAAGATATTAGCTATGCTCTATATGGAGTTCAATCGATAGAAACAGATGCCTCTGGTTGCGCGCAGCCAAAAATGGGGAATAAATCAAAAAAGAAAATTCTCATGCACTGATTGATACAAGCTCATAAATTGAAAATGTTTTAATGAAAAATTATGCCATGTTGAACCAATGCCGGGACCATCTAAAGATATCTTCTGGCTTGATTGTTTCTCAATTAGAAGAAATAATGACAGGCGCAGGCTCATCAATGCCATGGGGCTCGCTGCCCGGATATGACAAAATTACTTATTATGAATAATTGATCAAGTTGGAAAGTTGAAAAACCAGACTTGCAATAACTTCCTTTAACCCTTAACCAGGGGGGCTGGGTCAGCCTGAGGGGTGAAGCTCAGGAATAAATCTTTAACTTTTGGGGCAGTGTTTTTCAGCTTCTAAAAAAAAGTTCCAAAACCAAACAGTTTTGATGAATCCTGGATTGTCGCATCAGGGCGAGAAATGTAAGTCTAAGTAATAATATTGGCAGCCGAATTTCATTTTTTTAATTTTTTAATTAAAGATGAGGACTACAATGACTACAAAAGACATAATTTTAAAAGAGGCGGTAACCGTTTTCGCAAATGAGGGGTACCATGAGGCAAAGCTTGCAAGAATAATTCTTAATTCTAACATTTCAAATGCTACCTTTTATAACACATTTGATGGAAAGCTTGATCTTCTTTTAGAAATATTTTTATCTTACTGGTCTGATTTGAACCAAAAAATTACGGAGCGTGTTTCCAAAAAAGATGATCCAAGGCAGAAGATTGATAAAATATATGAAACTATTATAGAGCTTTTACTAAATGACAACTTTACCGTGGCTCGAGGAAAGGTTTTAATAGAAAAAATCCCCCAGAAAAGTCAAATGAGAAATGAAAAACAGGCTGTAATAGAAAAAAGAGACAAAGTTTTTGAAGAAAAGAGTAAATTTTCCACAACATTAACAGATATATTAAAACAGGGTCAGAAGAAAGGTTTATTCCGCAAAGATATAAAACCCGGCCTGTTAAGAAATACCTTGTCCGGTGCTGTGGGAATGATAAATTACGGACTTTTTTTAAATATGTACACAAACAAGGAAATTGATTATACAATAAACGAAGCAAAGAAGTCATTGAAAACCTTAATCCACAGCTTTATTTGTTTAAATCCCTAAATGATTCATTGCCAAGAATCAAGTAAACCACAGGGCCGAAAAAATACCAGGAAAAATCATGTCCAAAAACAGCAGGAGTTTTTTTGCTTATTTCGTAGCCAGACCTTTGATATAAAAAAAATGTCGCTTCGTTGAAATGCTGCGTTTATGTTGAATAATTGAATCTCATATTGAAATTGTAAAGTTTTTTATGCTTTACATAATAATTGATTTATAATAGAATATAATATCAAATAATCTAATATTAGACGCTAAGTCATAAACTGCTTTTGCAAATTACAAAATTTGTATTTAAATAGCTTGCTACTTATTTTTTGGGGTATAATATCATGAAAAAATGTATTCTATCTTTAGGCTTACTATCCCTGTTAGTATTTGCTTCCACTTCATGGGCCAAAACTCCAACCATCGGTTTTATGACAGGGCTGGTAAGAGGAAGTACTGTCAACGATCCCTATAATAGTATTACTTCAAGGGGATTGTTTAAAATTCAGCAGGAATACAAATTTAAAACAATAACTCAACGGCCTGATAATAATGATGTGAAATCCATTGAAAAGGCATTCCAGAAACTTGTTAACCAGAAAGTTGATCTCATCGTATGCAGCGGCTACCAATTCACTGAACCAGGAAAAAAATTTGCAAAGCTTTATCCCAAAATCATGTTCATAATGAATGATGCAGGGCCGATTCACGACATTTTAAATGTTTCAACCCCAAATTTTGCGCAGCACGAAGGTAGTTTTCTTGTTGGTGCCCTGGCTGGAAAGCTGACAAAAACCGGGAAAGTCGGGTTTGTTGGAGGGGTGGAGATACCGCCATTGAAGGCTTTTTTAGTTGGGTATAAAGAAGGTGTTCGTTATTCTGATGCCAAAGTGGAAGTAAAACATGTTTTTATTACAAAGGGGCCAGACTACTCCGGCTTTGTCAGCCCGGAAAAGGGGCGTAGCATAGCTGAAAAAATGTACAAGGAAGACGTGGATATCATATATAATGTTGCATCACTGTCTGGAAACGGGATTATTCATGTGGCAAAACAACAGAAGAAGTTCGTTATTGGAGTTGATTATGATCAGGATGCAATGGCAAAGGGTTATGTGCTCACCAGTATGGTGAAGCGCCTGGATCGTTCAACCTACGCAGAAGTAAAAAATTTTTTAGACGGGAATTTTCAACCAGGAAGCAAAATATATGGTTTAAAGGAGGGCGGTATCAGCCTGACGAAAATGAAATACACACAGCACCTGATTTCTGCTGATGTTCAAGAGTATTTAAAAATTATTCAGTCTAAAATTATATCTGGAGAAATAAAAATCACCAATTATCTATTAAGTCGCTGAAGGCATAGAAACTAAGTAAAGGAAACAATGAAATTTTACCATAAAATCCGATTCAAAATTACACTTGGTATTTCTCTGATTGTATTGTTCTTGTTTGCAGGTCTCGGTTACAGCATCTTGATTGATCAGCGGCATCAAATCCTGGATAGTTTGAACAAAAATGGCAGTCAATTAATGACGGTAATTGCAAAGAACAGTATTGATGCAATTCGGTTATATAATTACCTGTACCTGGAAGAACTGTGTATTACCGTTGAGCAAAGTCATGGAATAGCATTCTGCGAAATCTATGATACTCAAAATAATTCACTTGTCCAGAAAAGCGTTGTTGATGCAACAACCCTGAAAAAGGAACGCAAGACAGGGGTAAATATCTTAATTTTGGAACACCCGATTGTTGATAAAAAGAGCAATCATTTGGGGAAAGTGGAATTAGGCGTATATCTTGATGACCTTCAGCAGAAGCTGAAAAATACAACAATTAAAATAATTGTAATTCTAATTTGTGTTATCTTATTTGTAGCATTGAGCCTTAATCTTTTTATTTCAAAGTTTTTCATAACTCCGGTGCTGAACCTTTCTCATGGTGCTTCACTTCTTGCTCAAAAGAAATTTATAAATGTTGATAATAAACCCCGAAAGGATGAAATCGGAGAGCTGATTAAAAACTTTGATATAATGAGCGACAATTTAAAACAAAGTTTTGAAAAAATCGAAAAACAAAACATAGAACTTTCGCAAAGTGAAAACAAATTTTCAGAAGTGTTCAAGCTCAGCCCCAATGCTTATTCTATAACACGTGTTTCTGATGGAACATTTATTGAGATTAACAACAGCTTTACAAAAGTCTTTGGTTATACAAAAGAGGACATAAAAGATAATGCAGTTCTAACGACAGGTTATTTTGTTTCAAAATATGAAAGAAAAAGAGTTGCAGCAAAATTGCTGATCGAAGGAAGATTGGAAAACGAGGAGACCCAATATAAAACTAAGGATGGCAGAATCCTTGATATTCTAATTTCATCGGTAATCATAGAAATTGGAAAAGAAAAAGTGATTTTGGCAGAAGCAGTGGATATAACGCAACAAAAAAGAATAAAAGGCGAGTTGAAGGAAAGCGAAATGCGCTTCCAGCAGGCCCAGAAAATGGAATCCATCGGGACATTGGCTGGCGGAATTGCACATGATTTTAACAATATTCTTTTTCCAATTTTGGGACACACAGAGCTGCTTTTGTGTGATCTGCCTACAAATAGCTCTTTTTATGAAAGTCTGAATGAAATCTATGCAAGCTCAATGCGAGCCAAGGAGCTCGTACAGCAGATTCTGACATTTTCCCGTTATGAGAAACATGAAGTAAAAATAGTGAAAATTCAGCCAATCCTGAAAGAGACGCTCAAGATGATTCGGGCAACCATACCCGCATCAATTGAGATCATACAGGACATTAATGAAAATTGCGGGCCTGTAAAAGCTGATCCCACCCATATCCATCAGTTGCTGATGAATCTTTTGACCAATGCTTTTCATGCAGTTGAAGATAATGTCGGGCAGATAAAAGTAAATCTTTATAGAATTGAATTGAAAACCAGCGATCTGATAAATCAGAATATGATTCCAGGGAGCTACAACTGTATCGCCATTTCTGATACTGGTATGGGAATGGATGAAAAGACCAGGACAAAAATATTTGAGCCCTTTTTTACAACAAAGGAATTGGGCAAAGGTACTGGCATGGGATTGTCAGTTATTCATGGTATCATAGAGACCATTGGCGGCGGCATAGATGTTTTGAGCGAAATAGGTAAGGGAACCACTTTTATAGTTTATATACCTGGTATCAGGAGTACTGCTAAAGAACAATCTCTTCAAATAGATGAACCAGTTCCAGAAGGAACAGAAAGAATTCTACTTGTAGATGATGAAGAATCTATCCTCAATATGGTAAGTAAAATGTTGCAGCGACTGGGGTATACAGTGAATTCATGCACCGACAGCAATGAAGCATTCAAGCTGTTTTATTCTGACCCGGAACAATTTGATATAGTCATTACTGATATGGCCATGCCGGTTATGCCTGGTGATATACTTGCGGCTGAATTACTTGCTATCAACCCTGACATACCGATATTGCTATGCACGGGATATAGTAATGAAAAGCAGAAAGCGAATATCGACACAATAGGAGTAAAAGGCATTTTAGACAAACCTGTTGTGATGAAAGATATGGCAAAAAAAATTCGGGAAATTCTGGATAAGCAGTAATGGTGAATGTTTATAATTTCTAAGGTATTAGAAAATACTTTGGCAGTGTCCTGCCAGGGCTTTTTTAATAGACAGTAAAGCTAAACAGGACACTGCTTGAATGTTGATTGTTGTTAATGCAAATTACTTACACTGATATTGGTCATGGTTTACCCGGCTTTTCGTCATCATGTCACTCAAGTCAGGTTTGCTCCGGGCTAAGTATAAAAGTATTTTTTTAACTATACTAACCGATTCTGTTTGATTGACTACTTAATTCTTTGACATGGCTATTGTTAAATTCCTTTAATTTAGAAGTTGTTTGTTTATATGATTTGCTAATATGTAGTCAAGACTTTCTTTGCTGTTAT
>JAOZSB010000030.1 GCA_029939895.1 Desulfobacterales bacterium | reverse complement strand
GGTTTCCATATCAATAAAAAGCCGACTGCATCCCTTATAATCATTTTGTTTGAAAGAAGAAGTTTACAACTTAGCGATTCTTTCATATTTTGTTGTGGGCAGCTAACTAAAAAACAAGTCTGCCCGTTGCAGTTAGTATTCAGGTAAAGCAGATACCATGTCAAGGTCTATTGCTTATAAGTTGTTTTTTTTTAAACGTTCTCTTGTTATTTTTTTTGTTGGCTTTCAAATTCCAGCAGGGCGATTTCCTGGGCCAGTTTTTCTAATAATTTATGATGCTTTTTTTGATTAATATAAAGAATAAAAATTAAAACGATTAAGAAGAAGAATGACCCTGTTAAAAGAAAATTTGTAAAGTTGTTAAAAGACACGAGGGACATTATCAGTTTAAGCGGCTCCCTTTGAACCGACAGGATGCCGAGTCCAAACCAGAAGCAGATTAGCAGCATTCCGCCTCCGATGCTTAAGATACGGCGTTTCATAAAAAATATGGTAAGCACCGCCATAAGCGCTGAAATAAAGGTTGAGATTAAAATATAAAGCATCATTGTCTCCTTTTGTTCCAATACAATAAGGATAAGCCAATGGCAATCAGGATATTTATCCCGTATTTCAGGTTTCCCTTATAGGATTTACCACTTTTTCGAGGCGTTATATCAACAGGAATTTCAGCAACCCTGATGCCATGGTATGAAAATCCAATAAACATTTCCGTAGCATTATACTGGGCATTGTAATATTCATCAAAAATATGCATAACTTTTTTCAGGCTTGAAACCCTGTATGCTCTGAATCCGCATAAATAATCTGATACTTCATATTTGCAAATCCTGTTAACCACCCAGTTGAAAACCGGAAGAAACAGTTTTCTTATTATCTGTGCTCCCTCGTTGCTGCCTATGCGTCTGCTACCGACAACAACATCAATATTCGGGTGTTTTTTCAGGTAGTCTGTAAATTGCTGAATCTGACTCGGATCATGTTGACCGTCTCCATCAATATGAACGATTATTTCGGCACCGGACATCATTGCCGCTTTTACTCCAGTAACAAAGGCAAGCCCTTGCCCCAGGTTAATCGGATGACGAACCACCTTTGCACCCATATCTCTGGCCAACTCGCCTGAGCCATCTGTTGAGCCGTCGTCAACAACTATAATCTCATATCCTTTTGGGATGGCCTTGATGACATCCCCCAGATTAGCGTGTTCATTAAGTACTTCCATGGTTACAAAACAGTTCATTTTATCAACCTTGTATTTTTAATTCCAGACCTTTGTCTGGCTATTCCATTTGGGGTTATCAATCAATCCTCTAAATATTCAAATATTTATTATATTGATAAATCGATAAAAAATTTGCCGCACCCAGACATTATTGGACTTGATTTGTCATGCCCCTTTTGGACTTTCAGGTCTTTTATAACCAAGCCAAAACAGTATTTTTACAATCGAGAGCATATCCAATGCTGCCAGTCCTGCCAGGCCAATGGGGTTTAGGGGTCTTGATGGGGTATAGTCACACTTGGCGCAAAGCTCATGGTGCTTTTTTCCTTTGACCGCTTTCCCCCGAAAATCACACATTACACTGGAATTCCATAATTCTTCAGCCGATGAATTATTGATATTGCCTACCCGATAGTCAATGCCCACATCATCTGCGCAAACAGGTACTGACCCGTCGCTTTTAACGGTCATCCAGTAATATGGGCGGTCACAACTCACATCAGGGTAGAGCAGATCTTCCTCATCTTTGGCAAACCAGTTGACAACCGGCTTTATCAGAATATTAACGTCTTTGTTGCTCCATTTACTGACAAATGAATCTACTTCATGGCTGTTTTGCGGCATTTTTACAAACTGAAGGGTTACCATCGGCCCTTTGCGGGCAGCAGCTTTATGCTCAAGAAATTGAAGAGTATTGTTGACCACTTTATCATAAACAGCCCCCACGCGTATTTTTTCATGGGTTTGAGCAGTTGCACCGTCAATGGCTATCACCAGGCCGTCCAGCTTTGAGCTGATAAGCTTTTTCGCCATTTTTTCGTCTAAAACCATTGCATTGGTCGAAAGCCATGTCCCAACCCCCTTTGAAGCGCAATAGTTTATCATTTCGATAATTCTGCTGTTGAGAAGGGGCTCGCCACTTGCATGGAGTATGTACAATTCGCACAGGTCACAGGTTTCATCAACACTTTTAGTGAAAGTCTCCCATGTCATATCCTGTTTATTTTTCACCTTGTCCCGTGGACACATTATACAGTTCAGGTTGCAGCGCGAAGTAACTTCTAATTCAACAACGGTCGGCATTGATTTTGATACTGATTTTTTTTGTACATAATCAGAAACAACCCTTGTCCTGTTAATCAAATTGACAGGCCGGAATGTTTTGCGATTGAGGCAGGCTGGAATATGCAGGGCATTTTTTAATTTCTGAGAATGAAACATATCTATTTTTCCACCAGGCAGTTATCAATAATTAAGGCATCTATGCCAGAATTGTAAAAAGTTTTTATTGCGTCTTCCGGGCTGCAAACAATCGGCTCTCCGTTCAGGTTGAAGGATGTATTCAAAACAACATGGATGCCTGTTATTTCTGCAAAAGCCTCTATTAAATTATGATACTCCGGGTTCCAGTCAGAATCCACCATCTGTACCCGGCCTGTTCCATCCTCGTGGGTCACCGCTGGTATTGCATCCATCATTTCAGGACGCACAGGCAGAACCCTCTCCATAAAAGGGCATACTTCATTGTTCCACTCAAAATAACGTCCGGTTTCCTTTGCTAAAACCGATGGTGCAAATGGCCTGAATTCCTCACGAAATTTGACAGCACTATTGATCCTGTCTTTCATGTCTGCCCTGGCAGGATTGGCTAAAATTGACCGATTACCTAATGCCCTTTGCCCAAACTCCAGCCGTCCCTGAAACCACCCGATGATTTTATCATCAGCAAGGAGCCTTGCCCCTGTGGTTACAGGATCAACTGTTGTGTATGTTATGCGGTAGCCGTTGAGCTTGCTTTTTATCTCCTCATTAGACCAGGATGGCCCCAGGTATGGGTTGCCAGTTGTCTGCGCGTCAGCGGCCAGCGTAGTCCCGGATAATTGTGAATACAATGCCGCACCAATGCTTGTGCCAGAATCGTCTGGAGAATGGGAAATATATATACTCTTATAGGGGGTTTCCTTTGATACTTTTCCGTTAAACAGCGAATTCATAAAAACTCCGCCGGATAAACACAAGAAGTCAGTCGGATACGCCTTATGAAAACTGCGCAGGCAATGGAGAAGAACTTCTTCAAGCACTGTCTGGGTTGCAGCGGCAATATCTGCATGCCTTGAGCCTATTGGCTCCCCTGTGGTCATAGGAGGGCCAAGTTTTTCTTCGAGTTTTTTTGAGACAAAACCTTTAGTATCAAAATTATAAAAGTTAAAATAATTTAAATCGAGTTCAAAAGAACCGTCAGCAAGGGGATATATCAGGGATTCGATCTGCTTTTTGTACTTGCTCCCATTGCCATATGCGGAAAGCCCCATCATTTTCCATTCATCTTTATAGGGCGTAAAGCCCAGAAACTCTGTAATAGCTGAATAAAACGCACCGATTGACTGGGGAAACTGCTTGCTTTTCAATACCTTAAACTCTCCCCCCTCCACCGTCAGCCATACAGTCGATTCTATTTCACCATAGGCATCTGCACAAAATACAGCACAATCCTGAAAAGACGACATGTAGTAAGCATTGGCAGCGTGGGCCAGGTAATGATACACATAATGAAAATCGATTGTTTTACCTGTATCCATCACAAAGGACTGTCGTGTTTCAAGTGAATTCCCTTTTGCATATTGTGGCAGAACCTGATTTGGTATTGAAAAAAGCCAGGACATAGGTGTCGGAGGCCTTTCAGAGAACCCGCCCTTGCATCTTTCAGAAACATTTAAGCCTGGGTTCCAGCCGATTGCAATAGCATCCAGGTCTTCAATTTGGGCACCCACTTCCCCAAGGCAATACTGCATGGCATTATGGGGATAGGTTCGTGCGCGATACTCCCTTGTAAGGCGTTCTTCCTGAACAGCCCCAATAATCCGGCCGTCTTTTACTATCGCCGCAGATGACGGCATTCCAGAGCAATAGACACCAAGGGTCAGCCTGTTTTGTTTATTGATTGTCTGCCGAGAAGACATAGTACGGCTCCTGATTTTAGTCGTAGTATTAACTTATAGTTCTATAAAAATAATTTAACATATTTACTATCGGCATGGCTCGAGGTAGTTTTCTTAAAGTTCATGCCAGCAGCAACTGGCACTGCATTTACATGGTCGCCTTCCATACCCTTCATGCCGTTCCCAGCTTACTGCTCTGGAGAGTTTTTCCTGAATGTGATTATCATCGACAACTTTTTATAACTACGGTCGAAACAAGTCAAGTTGTACTTTTCTTTGTGACGACTTCCTAAGTTCAGGATCTAAATAGTTCCTGTAGAAAAATGTTCAATCCTTTTATATTTCGACATGGGCAGCAAATAAACTGGTAATTTGTCTACCCATGGCAGACAGAACGATATGCAGGGAAAAAAGTAGTTTCCGTGTTACCAGATAATTTGTTATAAATTTTTTGGTTGAAAATTTTTTTCCCAATATAAAAATTATTTCTTTTATCAGAAAAATTGCCCTTAAAACGGAATACGCCTTCCCTGCCACCCTGAAAATCAAACATCTTTAGTCCTGCTTTGTGGTAATGGCGCAACACCTCTGTAAAAAGAAGATTGTTAGGTCTGGTTTCAAAATGATTGTGTTTTGTGGCACTCAAAAAATGATGCGCAATGTCTTTATTTGATGCGGCTATAAACCCCCCAATAATCTCATCTGCCTTTCTGACAACAAAAAAATCCATATTGGAAAGTTGGCGCAGTTCCCTGAAAAAGAGACTATTAAATCGTAAATGCATGGGAGCATTCTTTCTTTTCATCTCCTCATCATATATTCTTTCAAAGGTTTCCCAACTGGTTTCGGACGTGCTTTTTTCTGCAACCAAATCATTTCTAACAGCTTTTTTTACATTGCGTCTGTTTTGAGAGCTGAAATTTTTCCATACTCTTTCCCATTCACAATCAAGATCAACCACAACGGTTTCTCTATTAAAATCTATGTCAAAAAGATTCTCCAGCAGAATATGATTTTCGACATTAGGATCAAACCTTATGAATTCTGTTACTATGCCTTGTTTGTTCCTTATATTATTGATTTCCGTTAGCCAGAAGGACTCAAGGCTTTTTCCTGTTGCAAAATTTGCAATAGGCCCACCATAATACCAGCCAGAATCAATATCATAACCGTTTTCACCATGGGGCAGTGTCCTTAACAGGCCTGGATAATATATGAACCGATCACCACTTGAAAAAATTTGCAAAAAAGCTTTTCCCTGTCCGACCCTTTCCTGAAAAAGAAAATAATCAGGCCTGTGGTACGCGCTTAACATTTTTTCTGGCAGTTTTTGATAATAAGTCCACCATTTTTGAATGTCATCGCTAAACAATGTTTCTGTCTGTATTCCGTTGCTGATCCTCATACACTCGATCCAGTCCTGTATTATATATATTGGAAAGAACCATTTGTATATTTGTTCGACTCCCAGTTAAGATCAAGGGCATCAAACTTTTCAACAAGCTCTTGAATACCGTCTTCAATTGTGTATTGCGCGTTCCAGCCGATAGTATTTTTTATTTTCTGGCAATTTATCTTATAGTCCCGCCTGTCAGACGGCTGAGTGGCTGTAATTTCAGCTTCAGCACCGACCACTACACCCTTGACGATTTCAGCTATTTCTTTTACGGTTTTATTATTTGTTTCCTCGCCTACATGGAAAATTTTATTGCTTCTCATAAATCTTGGAGCAACAAGGGTTTGCACCAAAGCCGCTGCCACATCCTGTACGTGAACAAGTGACCTGTATTGCATCCCATCTCCGAATATAGTCATCTTTCCTTTTTTCCAGGCGTTGTAAGCAAAAAGATTAGTCACAAGATCAAGGCGGGGCCTTTGGGACCAGCCGAAAATTGTCGTCAGGCGCAAAATTGTGGGATGAAAATGCTGAACCTTCTGCCCGGCATCCAAAATGATCTTCTCTGATTTCAGCTTTGCATATGCATAATCCGAAAGTGGCGCTGTAGGAGTATTCTCTGTGACTTCATCATACAGCCCCTTGACATTGCCATATACCGAACATGACGAAGCGAAAATAAAATCCCGGACAAGATCCATTTCCGGGTCTGTGCAGCAGTTGATAAGTGTTCTTGTACTCTCAACATTAATAGAGAAATGCGCTCTGTTATTAGACTTACATGCAAACTCACCAACGATACCGGCAAGATGGATTATCGCATCAATCCCTTCCAGGGCGTAGATGATATCCCTTGAATTCCGGCAGTCCCCCTCTATCATTTCGATTCTATCCTCATAGGGTTCAAGGGACTCCCTTCCCCAGTAGAAAGTATCAAGCACGACAGGCTTGAGGTTTCTTTTAAGTAATTCTTCTACAACACAGCAGCCAATGTATCCTGCTCCTCCTGTTACAAGTACTCTCATATCATCTCCATCAAAACTCTTATCAAAAAAATTAAAAAAACCGTTTCAAAACCTGTTAAGCACCTCTATTACCCTGTCCAGATCATCCCTTGATAATCCAGGATGGTTTGGCAGACCAATTACATTTCCAGCCACCTTCTCAGCCACCGGTAAAAATACATCAGAATAATCATGACCTGTCTTTTTTAATACCGGCTGTTTATAAAGAGGCTCATTATACCTGTGCCGATACCCGATGCCATTGCTTTCAAGGTGTTTTCGCAACATGGCTGTATCCTTTGTTGAAACGGCTTCATCCACCATTACCGGGCACCAGAAATAGGTAAGCTTCAGATTTCCCGTCGGCCGGGGAACCTTGGCCCAGGCCATTTTTTCTATGTGATCAAGGAGGTATTCAGAATTTTCGACCCTCCTGGTGTTCATCCCATCAAGCTTTTGAAGCTGGACAAGCCCCATTGCAGCCTCGATTTCGGTCATCCTGTTGTTATAACCCAGCAAAACATGGTCATCACGTCCCTGCATTCCGTGGTTGCGGAGTATTCTGGCTTTTTCTACAAGCTTAGAATCGTTCGAGGTTATCATTCCCCCTTCACCGGTGGTCATATGTTTTGTCGCAAAAAATGAAAAACAGCCAGCCCTTCCAAGCCCCCCGACTTTTTCATGATTATATTCCGCACCATGGGCCTGGGCGCAGTCCTCTACCAACGGGATTCCTCTGTCCTTTGATATTTGCAGGAATTTGTCCATTTTTGCAGGGTTGCCGAAAAGATGGACAGGGATGATCGCTTTTGTTTTTTCTGAAATATTTTCTTCAACGCTCCCAGGTGACAGACAAAAATCATCAGGGTCTATATCTGCAAAAACAGGGGTTGCACCCAGGTACAGAACCGATGAAACCGTGGAAAAAAAGGTCATGGCAGGCACAATAACCTCGTCCCCTTTTCCAACGCCGATTGACTCCAGAGCAATATACAGGGCTGATGTCCCTGAATTCACTGCAACTGCATATTTGCAGCCGATATAATCGGCAAAAGCCGTTTCAAAGGACTCCACCTGTTTGCCGGAAACATAATTTCCCGACAAAATAACCCTGGTGACCGCCTCTGCCTCTTCAGCCCCAACGCAGGGTTCTGCTACTTTAATAAAGTTTTTTTCCAATGGGTTTCCTTTTTTTGTTTTATAAACTGCCCAGTGCAGGCTTGATTTTTAAATTAGCTGCCCATAAGCAAAATATGAAAGAATTGTCACATTTATATATTTACTTTCATTAAAAAACTATCCTAATTCAGTTTAAAGACTTTTGACCACTCACCAATGGAATCGTTCATATAAATCGGCCGAATCGAAACATACAGGTTCTGCTTCTTTATCTTGTCGTAAAGTGATTTCTCGATTTCAAAAAATTCCGTTTCAACTATATCCCACAAACGGGGAATTAAGGGAACCCCCCCTTTAGGGTTACGGGATACGATATATTCGTACATCTTTGTGGTCTCGGTGCGATCCCAGGCGACTTTCAGCCCCCCGCCTTCGTGTGACTTTGTTATCTTCCTGATTACGAGTTTATCTTTTTTGACATCATAGAGCCGGTCAAACTTGTATGTCAGTTCAACTGCACCGTCGTGTCCCTTTAAGGGTGTCCATTCAATCAAATTAACACCTGGTCTGATTGGCGGCACGATCCCACGGGGCCACTGGCCAGAGATTAACAGCTTCAAAGAATCGAATTTTAGCTTTGGTGAAACTCTGAAACTGAAAAACAGGTTGGAAAGTGGTTTTTTGATTACTTTCACAGGCAGCCATTGCCTGAAATCAAAAACTGTTTCCTGGCCACTGGTGATTATGCCGTTCCTGTGTATCATTCCGCGTCCGTTTGCGTCAAAAGCAGCATTAAAGACATAATCGCCCATGCAATCACCCGGATCTACAACCAGTTTGATATTGGATATTGGAAAAACCAGGGGCCTGTTGATTTTAAAGACTGTTTTTTTGTTTTCAATTCCTGTGCTGACCATCTCGTGGGTCAAAAGGTCGATCTCCAATGTCTTGGAAAATATATAATCCCTTTTTATTGAAGATGTTCTAAAAATAGCCCGGCAATCATCTGTCCAGGTATAGGCAGGTTCCTCCCTGGGCAAGTCCTTTTGTGCTATCATTTTTAGCACATGGGTTTCTATAAAATGGGGGAGGCAGATTTCCGGTAGTGTGTATTCAAAGAGATATTTTTCCCCTTTGAACAAGGCCATGGAAGAAGCAGGGAGCTGTTTTGCCGTCCCATTGTGTAGAAAATCGTTTTTAAGGATCAAAGGAGAAGTAAAAAAATATTTATGTGCAGCTCTCTGGCTATGCGTAAACTCCTCTGCCTTCCATGAGCCTGGGGCTTCCCGTATAAATGGACGATTTTTTTCAAACAGGTCAACATTTAAATCTTTATAGGTCGCCATTTCAAAATTAATGAAATCCTTTACAAAAAAGAAACCTCCATTGTAAGCATCTATCATGACCCATTTATCGTCTATGTAAACCTCTGTAATACTTCTTAGCAATTGAGGTGGGAGCCATTTTTGTTTTACACGAGGTTCAGAAATGTTTAATATCCTTGCCCTGAATCCTGCGGCGTTCATGAGGGTGGCCAAAATTTTTGCCTGGGAATGGCTGCCTCCGTATAAAATATTGGTTATACTCACACACGGGTTTGAGTAAATAGAATCAAGGTTTTCTGAGGAATTACTTTTTTTGCGCTTTTCTATAAAGGCACCAGAGTCCTTCATAACCCTTTGGGTATAAAACCTTGCAATAAGGATTGCCGCTTCTTCTCTGGTGTCAGCATTTTTTGTAAGGTTGTGAAGAAAACCCGGCATGTCGTTGAGTATCAAGGGGCTGCCGTTTATCAAAAGGTTGCCGGATATCATCTTGCCTTTTTTTTGATTAATGGGTCTGACTTCAAAACTAACCGGTTCGGCAATTGAATCGAAATCCAGATTATACTTTTCAAAGGCTTTGAGGGTGATTGAGATACTCTCCTGTGAAGCCATTGATGCAGTGATGCAGAAAAGAAACACTCCTGCCAGGACAATTACTCTATAAGGCCATTTTCCAATTTTTGTTATTATCATTGTAGTTTCAGCAAATTTGAAATTGTTAGTAAAGCATTGTTTGTGTCAGTCTTGTTGAATCAAGTTATGAAAGAAGTAAAAAAAAGCACTTTATAATTCAATTAACATGAACGCCTGTAGTTTCGGGCAGAAGTATTATTTTATAATTTATAGTTGCTTTTTTTAATATTGTAGTACTTCCTCACATATTTAACATAAATAATTTTCAGCAGGTTAATTGAAGGGTCGATTATTCTGGCAAGAAGCCCCCTGTTCAAATTGTCATGGGTCAATATACGATCAAGTTCAGGCCATCTTTCTGGAAACTTTTGATAAATTTTAACAAGCATCTTAAAGACAAGGTTAAAGAATTTAATGTCTCCGGGCTCAAGTGTTTCATGCTTTAATATGCTTTCTGTTCTATAGGAGATTCCTGTTTTATTGTTCATAATCAGACCATCGGCATGGGCCTGGTCATAGATGTCTGTATTTGGATATGGATAGAAAACTGTTACCTGCATCCCGTTTGGACGGATTTTTGCGTTGAGCTTAACTGTATCAAGCATGTCCTCCAGTTTTTCGCCTGGAATCCCGACCATATTGAATGTCTGCACATCCAGCTTTGCCTGATGCAGCAAATCAAAAGCTTCTATTATTTTTTTGTCGCTCATATTTCTGCCAAGGACAGATTTTCTCAATTCTTCATTCCCGGATTCAATTCCCACCCAGACCCTTCTGCACCCTGATTCCTTCAGTAATTCGATATTTTCTTTGGTGAGCATTTCTATACGGCTGTTGCAGATAAAGGGAAGGCCTATTTCTTTAACATAAAGCGGAAAAAAACTGTTTGCCCATTTTTTGTTTAAAAGCAGTATATCATCATGAAAGATAATATACCTGATATCAGGATACTGTTGCAAGTAGTCGGTTAATTCATTTATGGCAAATTCCGGGCTTTTGAACCGCACATGTTTGCCCGGGTTTGGATAAAGTTTTCTGATTCTGTTGTTCACACAATAGGTGCAGTGAAAAGGACATCCCCTGGAAACCGAAAATGGTGCTGCTGAATTCTTCATATCCTCGGTTTTGCTTATATCAAATATTTTTTTGTCGGAAAAGGGCAGGCTATCCAGGTTTTCGACTACAGGGCGTACTGGATTTTCAAGGATTTCATTATCTTTTTTATAAAGCAGATTGCCTATACCAGAATAATCCTTATTACTTCTTTGTGCTTGAATCAAATCCTTTACCACGCCTTCGCCCTCGCCAACACAGACAAAATCGACTGCATTTTCCCTGATTACATCACGGGGAACCATGGTTGAATGAATACCGCCAAAAAGAATCGGAATATTTTCGTACTTTTTTACCTCCCTGGCCGCATCAAGTGCAATGGGGTACATGTTGGTTGTGGTTGAAACAGCTATAAAGTCAGGTTTTATGCTTTTAAGCACAGAACCAATCCGGTCAATGTCATCATATGTCTTGATGTGAAGTAATTCGACCTGTACGCCTTCTTCTTTAAAAATTGCAGAGATGTAAGCCACACCCTGATTATAGCGGCCGGAAAAATCTGGAATATACGGATCAACATCTGGATATATAAATAGTACTTTTTTCATTTTTCCTTTTTTAGTTGTAAGGACAAGGCCTTTTTGACTAAAGACATCATTTGTTATTGAAAATTATTTTTCTTATTACTGCCTCAATTCCATCGGGCAAAGCCCGGAGAGTAACAGGCTTCAAAAGATATAAATAATAGGAAAGGGGGAGGTTAAAGGCCGCAACTGCTTTTTTCTGACAGTCAATCGACACCCCCAGGCTTTTTTTGTATTCATTCCATATGATGTTGCTTTCGTGAATCCGCCTGGTTGCAACAACACTGGGTATGCTTTCCACCCGAAACTCTTTGAGCATCCTGATGAACAATTCATAATCCTGGCCGATCAAATACTTCTCATTATAACCTGAAAGTGAGTCAAAAACTGTTCTTCGGGCAAGGATGGTGTTTAAATGAAATCGATTTCTCTTGGCAAGGTCTTTTTGCAAAGCACTGTATGAAAGGGGCAGCTCAATTGCTTTCAGGATATTACCCTCTTTATCTGTTCTGTAATAATTCCCAAAAACCACATCAATATCGTTATTCTCATCGAGAAACCGGACCTGTTTTTCCAGCTTGTCCGGCAAATATGTGTCATCAGCATCGAGTGAGGCGATATATTCCCCCCTGCAATATCCCATTGCCCGGTTCCTTGCCCTGGGACGGCCCCCCTGTTTCTGGCTGTAAAGCCTTATCCGCGGGTCTTTTATAGCTGCCACGCATTCACAGGTGGAATCCGTTGACCCGTCGTCGAGAACAATAAGCTCAAAATCACTAAAGGTCTGGGCCAGTACGCTTTCCACAGCCTCTTTAATAAAAATTTCCTCATTATGTGCTATCATGCAGACGCTTACTTTAGGCGAATCCGTCATATCATGGTTTTTCGTATTATTCATAAGGTTTATTGAAGCTTTTTATAGTTTGCGGCAAAATAGTAAAGGGGAAGCATCTGCCTGTCCATCAATTCAACCTGAAGGGTTTTGACCACTCGCCCAAAGATTCGTTATTGAAAACAGGCCGAACCGAAACATACAAAGGACGTTTTTTTATCTCGTCATAAAGGGGTTTCTCTATTTCAAAGGATTTGGTTTCGCTCAGATTCCATAAACGGGGCATTACAGGTACCCCGCCTTCAGGATTATAGGATACGATATATTCATACAGCTTTGTACTCTCGGTTTTGTCCCAGGCAATTTTAAGCCCCATGTTGCTGTGTGCCTTTGTTATTTTTTTTACAGTGAGCTTATCTTTATTGACACCATGGAGTTTTTTAAAATTGTATACCAGTTCAATTGCTTTCCCCTGTCCCTGGGCGGGTATCCATTCAATCCTGTTGACACCCGGTCTGAGAGGCGGCATGTTCCCCCTTGGCCACTGGCCGGAGATCAACAGCTTCAATGAGTCGAATTTCAATTCCGGTGAAACCTTGAAACTGAAAACCAGGCTGGAAAGTGGCTTTTCGATTTCTTTTACATGCACCCAATCCTTAAAATTGAAAACTGTTTCCTGGCCGCTGTTGATTATGCCGTGTCTGTTTACTACCCCGTGGCCGTTTACATCAAAAGCAGCATTGAATACATACTCACCACCGGGACAGTCGGGATCGACAACCAGCTTGATATTTGATACAGGAAAAACTAATGGCCTGTTGATTTTGAAAACTTTCTTTCCCTTCTCAATCCCCGTGCTGACCATCCCGTGGCTTAAAAGGTCGATCTCCAACGTCTTGGAATACATCAAATCCGTTTTTACAATATTCTTTCTGAAAGCACCCTCACAATCCTTTGTCCAGGTATAGGGGGGAGTCCCTTTGGGCAAATCCTTTTGCGCTATCTTTTTTTGCACATGGGTTTCAATATAATGGGGGAGGCAGGTCTCCGGGAGCCTGTAATCAAAGAAATATTTTTCCCCTTTAAACAAAGCCATGGGTGATGCAGGAAGTTTTTTTAGTGTCACATTGCGTAGAAAAAAATCGTTTTCAAGGCTGTGTGGAGGAGTAAAATATTTATTATAAACAAACATCTGCCTTTCAGTAAGTTCATCCCCTTTCCATGAGGCGGCACTTCTTCGCAGTAAAGGGCGGTTCTTTTTAACCATATCGCTGTCTATATCCTCAAGCCTGGCCAACCTTTGGCCTTTAATATCGTTTAAAAAAAGAACCCGCTGTTATAAGCGTCAATGGCCATCCACTTGTGGTCTATTTTAATCTCGGTTATTTCATGATACCAGCTTTCTGGATCATCAGGGGGTGGTTTGCGGATCACAAGAACACGGGCATCAAATCCTGCGGCGTTCATAAGTCCCGCCAGAATCCTTGCCTGTGTATGGCACGCCCCATAAGGATAATTACCTATAACTATTGATGGATTTGAATAAATATTGTTCAGATTATTATAGAAATTTTTGGATGCCATATTGCACAACCAGGGTTCAGCTCCATTAACTACCTTTTCTGCAAAAAACCTTATAACAAGGATAGCTGCCTCTGTCTGATTCTTTGCATTCTTTGTAAGGTTGCGGAGAAAACCCGAGAGATCGTTTAGAATCAAAGGGCTGCCGTTTATTATCAGGTTGCCCGATATCGGTTTGCCGTCCCCATTAGATATGGGGCTGACCATAAATCCCACTGGTTCAGCAAGATAATCTAATTCAAGAGTATATTCTTTGCCAGCATCTAGGGTGAGGGATAGACTTTCCGGGTAAGCTTTGGTTTGGGAGCAATGTAAAATAGGAATCAAAAAGACCAGTATCGTCAGACTGCTCTGTATATAGGGCAGGATTTTACCCATATTAAAATTATTATTCATGAAAACCTTCAGTTTTTGCAGTTTAGTAAATCAGGATTATCCCTAATCCCGGTCAAATCATAAATCAATATTTTATCAACATTTTTCTTTGATGATATCCAGTCGAATCCCAGGGACTCCACATGGGTATGGGAATGCATCTCATCAATATAGATGATGGGATCGACAACACTGTTTTGTATCACCTTTACCGGTTTCAGGCTGTTCTCGATGCAGTGAATTGAGCCAGTAGTTGCTGATTCATTGTGCTTTTTGTAATACTTTTTCCAGTCTATAATGAGGTATTTGTAATTGCTTTCTTTTATAAGCTTTACAAAATCTTCGACATTGGCCGGGGGAACCAGACAATTTTTCCGGCCCACATAGAATTTCGAAATAGAGGTTTGAAGGGAAAAATGCTTTTCATAATTAATAAACTCAACAGCCTCTTTCCAGCCCGACTGCAACGGCAACACCCACCTGGAATTATATGCACCATAAAAAAGAATTACTAAAACCCCGACAATAACGGTTGCGGTCTTCATGTTCGGCTTAATTTTGTCAGCCAGCCAGGCTGCACCCACTCCGGCAGCCAGCGCAATAAAAGGAATGGAGATTGAAATTGCAACGAAACGGTCACCCCTTGTAAGCATTGAAAATATAAAGATCGGCAGAACAATGGGCAAACCAAATAGAATAAACCTCAACCTGTTTTTTAGCAGAACAATCAATCCGCATACCAATAGAAATACTACAAAAGGGCCTTCCAGAGTCCATAACCCTTTTAAGAAAAGTGTGTGTGGCGCAAGGTTTCCCTGAACCGTCTTTGCTATGTAGAGAAGGTAGACGCTCTCCCAGTAACTCTGAATTCCTCCGGGAAACTTCCCGATAATCCGTAGAACCAGAAAGGGTAACTCAAAGACCAGGGGCGGAATTATTGATGCACCTGTTAATATGGCATAAATTTTTATTATACTTGGAGCATCCTGCCGATTCTTGATCAGCAGGTATATCAGGGCAAAAAACAAGACCATGCCGACGATAAAAATAAAGCGGTAGTTGCTCGCCATGGCACATCCGAATAATAGACCGGAATAAACCAGAAGCCTGTTTTTGGGCTTATCATCATCAATATAACAATAGAATAAATAAAGCCCGCTTATAAAAAGAAAGGAAACGCTGATTTCAGCCAGGGGGCTTCGGGAATACATCAGATGAAGACCGGAGACAGAGCATGCAGCCGCTGAAACAAGCCCGCAAACAGGGCCGTACAGCCTTTTGCCGATGATATAGACGACAAACACCGTTGCCAAGCCAAGTAAAGCCGAAAGAACCGAACCAGTATAGTCTTCAAAGCCTATAAAAAAAGAAATCAGATAAATAAGCAGGGTGTGAAAGGGTTTTCCAACGGTTACCGGCGACCACCCCTCAATTTCTTCCAATACAAAGGTTCTTATATTCAAGCCTTTTTTGAGGTTATTATAAATCGGCTTAATATTTTCGAAAACCGACTTATAAAACTTGGCCTCCATCATATAAGCAGCTTCATCCCATTGAATAAAGCCTTTATCTTTGAGATTATAAAATCGCAGGCCGCATCCCAATACAAGAATAAGAGCCATGAATACCAAAACTGTTTTTTTCATCAAATTATTTGTTTTATCGCCTGCCTGATCCATCTTCAAATAAACCCCTCACTCCAGTATTCTAATTATCAAAAGCACTGTAGATATGTTCCAGTTCAGTTTTTGTGTTTTTATCCATGTCATTGTTGCATTTGATCGTTTTAATCGCTTTTTCACCAATTTCCGGCCATTTATCCCGCAAAGAAAGAATTTCAATAATGCACGACCGGATAGAGGCTGTGTCGCTTCGGGTTAAAAAGCCATTTTCACCGTGGTTTATTATCTCCTGTAAATTAGGTATATCTGTACTCAGGACAGGCACACCACATGCCATTGCCTCCAGAAGCGCCTTTGGGTTGCCCTCTGAAAACGACGGCATGGCAAAAATTTCAGACTTGCATATCTCAGCGGCTGCATCTTCATTGGGTACAAAACCCAGTACCTTTAAATCAACACCAAATTGTTGTGCATGGGATTCCAGGCCCTTCCTCAATGGCCCGTCACCCACAAAAACAAGGGAGACAGGAAGGCCTGCAACCGCCTCTATCAAAGAAAACAGGTTCTTTACCTTTGCAAGGCGACCCAGAAAACAGATTCTGCCCCTTTGCTTTTCAATTTCAGGCCTGGGCCTGAAAACTTCCAAATTAATAATATTTGGTATAACCTTTATTTTTTCAGGGTTTACTTTGTATCCATCGACGATTCTTTTTTTTGCATAATCAGATGTCACAACAATAATGTCTGCCATGTGTGTTGCAATCCATTCCAACCCTACAGCCTGAACATACCGCATTCGGGTTCCCACTGATTTGCTGTATATGGATTGAAGAAAGCCTAATCTGACGTACAGCTTTTTGCGGAAAAGCAGCTTGCTGACTATCGCAGGCAGAACACCGGTTAACTGATATACTTTATAGAGTGCGTGGGCATTTAGCTCCCTGGCATGGATACAGGGGATGAGCATTGAGTAAATAATACCGGGAATGCCTTTATTGTTGTATAAAACCTTTATTCCATCAAACCCCTGTGTTTTTTCATCCAGGCCGTAGGACAACAGGGTCATCTGGCCCAGCCCTTCTGCAAGTTTGCTGATAGGTACCTTTTCCCTGTCAAGGATGCCCAGCCCCTCCCATTTGGAAAGGCTTGTCCCCCTTGACAAAAACATTATCATACTGATTTGTTCCGGGGCTTTATCTTTTTTGCTGCTTCCTGGCATGTTTGACCGCATTCTCCAAAGGCTTCTGCGAAAAGCATTAAACAGTTAATGGTTTTTCAAAGGGATTCCACACCCTTTTTTTGTTTTTTCTTCATAATGCTTTTCATAAAACCATGTTTTTTATTTGCATGAAAAAGCAATGGCGCGGACATAATAAGGAATAAAAAGCACTTCCCGAAAAATTTTATTACCCAGGAGATTCCTTCCATATTTATGTCAAGGGGGGTGCTTATCGAGTACTCTAATACCAGTACAACCAAGGCTGAATAGATAAAGGGCAGAAGCCATGCTATCTGTTCCAATAAAGAAGTAAAACCTTTTTTTGCCATAGTAATAATTGTGGAACTCGTCAAAATAAAAAAAGCAGTTATGCTGATCAAAGTCCCTGTGGCAACTCCTGTAATCCCAAACCCGTGGCTTATAAAATAATAATTCATAGCAATGTTGAGCAGAATGCAAACCATATGATTAACAATCACAATCGGTATCCTGTCTACAGCCAGCAGTACATTGCTGCCTGCAAATGTCATGATCTGTAAAAATGCCCCGGCTATCAATATATTGAAAACAGCAAAAGACAATTTAAACTCAGTGAGAACAACCGCCAGAAGTAGAAAGCCACCATAATAAACACATCCGAGAACAAAAGGCATTATCTCTGAAATGGCAGAGTTTATCTGAAGAGTGTATCGAGCAAGGGTGGATTCCTTGTCTCCGCTTCCAAATTTTTCCCGCATTACCGGGAACAAAACATAACTAAGCGAAATCGCAGCATTAATAGAAATAAAAGCAAGGTTGTAGCCCATCCCATAGTAGCCCAGGGCTTTCTGACCGATCATCCGGCTTATCATTATCTTATCGATTGAACTTAAAACAGTACCCAGAAACATGACCATGGTCAGGGGCAGGCCAAGCCTGATCAGGTTTAAAGAGCTTTTTGGGTCAATTCTGAATTTCAGCTTGATCTGCTTTTCCTTCAGCAGCAAACCCAAAGTAAAGAGCTGGACTAAAACAACAGCACCAAATACACCATAAAGTCCAAAAGCATATATTAACACAACAACCAGGATAATGTTCACGATACTGACAATCATCCTTATCCTGGTCAGATTTTTGAATTCCTGGTAGCACCTTAAAATTGTATAATAATATGAGGTTATCTGGCCACATACTATTATACAAAAAAGCATGGTACACATCACCTGCCAGTTTAAAGAAATGCTTTTGTTCTTAAAAAAAAAGGGAATCAGAAACACACCAAAGGAAACTGTAACAGCCAGTATCAGTATCCACCAGAACCCGGTATTTTGTATCTCCCATATTTGCTCATCGTCTTTTTTGCCGATTGCATAGGGCAGGTTTCTGTTGATACCGTGCCTGATTCCAAGATGCGACTGGTCGCCGTATTTAAGAAAAAGATTCAGCAGGGTATATGTCCCGAAATTAACGGGTCCCAACAGAAAAGCAACAATCAGCGATCTGCCTGAATTTGCGAACATCACAAACAGTTGACCTACCGTGTACAGCAATCCCTGGGATATTATTTTATCTTTTTCTGATTCGCCGTTCATGGGCTGTTTTTACACCCAGATTCCATCACAATTTTTACACGCCTTAAGATTGTGAAACTGGTGGGTAAGGTGAATTTCCCTGTATTTTTGTTGCAAGGCACTGTTCCAGGTTGTAGAGATGCTCCCATTATTGATATCACCTATTTTCAAGCTCCCGTTTAAATCAATGCAGCATGTGGAGACTTCGCCGTTCCACAATATCGCCATATTCTCCCACAACTGCTTGCATGAATGGGGATAAGCAGCACGCACATCCTTGTGGGAGGCAGCATCAATTTCACCGTATATGGAGCAGGGAATGACTTTGATGTTGTCCACATAAGGACCCCAGAAACCTTCAAGCTCATTGACTTCGTCTTTTGTGTCGGTCATCAAAAGGGAATTCATCAAAATTTCAGGTTTTTTCCCGCCTGATTCTTCTCTTAATTTATGGAAGAGCTTTATGTTTTCCCTGATCTTTTCAAATTTTCCGCCGATTCTTATTGCTTCGTAAGTCTGTTGTGTCGTGCCTTCCACAGAAAATATAATGTAATCAAGCCCCCCGTTGATAAACCCCTCACTTTTTTCCCGGTTAAGGAGGAGACCATTGGTGGCAAAACCAATTTTTTGATAACCCCTTGTTTTAAGATACGTTGTCATCTCAACAAGATCAGGATGGAGTAAAGGCTCACCAAAATCGTTGAGCCTGATATTGGGGATACCCTTTATGAATTCATCCTCCACGATTGATTTGAACATGCCCATATCCATAAAACCGATTTTCCGCGTCAGGTTTTTCCTGTCGCACATCTTACATTTCAGATTACAGGCATTCGTAACTTCTATAAAAACCCTTTTAGGTTTTTCAGGCTCTTTTCTGAACCTGACCCGGTCAAGAATTTTGCCCATACCAAGACTGTGGGCAGTGTTGACGATGATTCTATTTCTTTTTTTCATTCTCTGTAAAAGTCCTTATGTATTATTTGTTTCAAAACCCTTAATCTGTGTGGTTAATGTGCTATCTCAAATAATTACAACACCACAGCTCCAGCATGGTCATGGTGAAAAGTCTCCTTGATTCGGCTGACATTCCATCATAGGATGCTCTGTTTTCAAAGGAGCTGATCAGCCCCTGAATATATCCCATGTCGAGGATACCCCTTTCCCTGCTCTTTTTTGAAAGTAAAATATCTTTGACATCGTTTATTCTGTTTTTTATGTAATGATCCAGCGGCAAGGCAAATCCTACTTTATACCTGTGTACAAAGTCTTTATCATAATACTTTTCCGCCATTTTCTTTACTATGTATTTTCTTATTTTCCCTTTTATTTTAAAGGATTCAGGCGTTGTAAAGGCAAGTTCCGAAAGGTTGTGATCCAAAAATGGAAATCTGACCTCAAGGGAATGCGCCATTGCAGTTTTGTCAGCCCTCATCAACAGATCTCCGGCAAGCCATGTCTTGATATCCACATACTGCATTGCCCTTATTATGTTTTTTTCCCAATTCTCTGTTCTAATCTGACTTTCCATAAAATCAAGGGTTGGATAGACCTTTGTGAACTGTCTGGTTTTTGGATCAAAAATTTCTTTTTTAAATTCGTCTGATAAGCCCATCGAAGCTACCGGCAGATACCCGTTTTTTCTTCTTTGTAACAGGATATTAACTTTATCTGCACCAAGCATTCTTGCGATTGTGTTGTTTTTACCTGCTTCAATGGCACGAATAGCAAAATCGGGTATTGAGTTAAAGACATTCTGGATATGCCAGTTTCTTTTACGCCTGTTGTACTGATATCCGGCAAAAAATTCGTCGCTGCCTTCGCCGGATAATGTAACTTTTACTTTTTCACTGGCCAGTTTCGATAGATAATACAATGGAATCATCGTGGGGTCGCCGATGGGCTCGTCTGTTTGATAAGACAGCGTGTTAAAAGAGTTGAAATAGTCATTGCTGTTTATCCTGATAATATTATGGCTTGCATTGTTTTGTGCTGCTGCAAATTTTGCATAGGGCAGTTCATCCTGCCACCCAGGGGCATCAAACCCGATGGAGAAAGCTTCAATTTCATTTTGAAGTCTTTTCATTACAGCCAGGATCAAGGACGAGTCAATTCCACCGCTTAAAAAAATACCGACCGGCACATCACTCACAAGCCTGAGTCGAACAGATTCCTCCATGATCCTTTCAAAACTTTCAATATAGTGTTTCTCAGAGTGCTTTTCTTTTGGTTCAAAATTTGCCAGGTCCCAGTATTCATGCTCCTGGATATTACCATTTTCCACAATGGCGTAACAGCCCGGCCTCAGCTTGCTGATCCCTTCAATCAAAGTCATGGGATCAGGTATGTAGCGAAGGCTGACATAATGGGAAAGGGCTGAATAATTTATGCTTTGGGAACCCTTGTCGGTTAAAAGGCTCTTTGCTTCGGAAGCAAACTCAAACCTGTTGTTGCAGGTATAGTACAATGGAATAATACCGACTCTGTCTCTGGCCATGAAAAGCTTCCCGTTCTTTTCATCGAAGATGGCGAATGCAAACTGCCCGTTAAGCCTTTGAAGGACACCTGCTCCCCATTCCTCGTATCCATGCAGAATGACTTCCGTATCCCCTTTGGTTTTAAATATATGCCCCTTTGCTGCCAACTCCTTTCTAATCTCCTTGAAATTAAATATCTCGCCATTCTGGACGATTTTCATATTTCCGGCTTCATTTTCAATGGGCTGGTTACTGCCGGAGATGTCGATTATGCTCAAACGCTGACATGCTAAAAATGCAGATATATTATTAGATTTTTTATAATAACTCCCCTTGTGATCCGGGCCTCTGTGCTCTATGGAAGAACACATTGCTCCTTGCAATTGTTCAGAAATTTCAAAACCCTGATAATCAATTATTCCGCATATTCCGCACATCTGTGGTTAAGTCCTTTTTTGGCCTGGTCTTTTTGCCAGGATGAACCATTCTTTTCGATCCGCATTGTTCTCCTGGCTGGAAAATAAAAGGGATTTATCGGCAACAGACCTGTTTTTAGTTGAATCAAGCTGGATCGAAGAATCAATCCTGAATTGTACTGGAAGAAAATATTTTTTTTATGGAAAAATACAGCTTTTTGGTCATACTATATAACATTTTGCTTTTTATTAGTTTTTTGCGAATTCTTTTTCTTATCTTTTTCTCTAAGGTGTAGTTTTTTCTTTTGTACTCATCCCTATATTTTTCTATCTCCCCGGCAGACAATTCAGCCGATTCAATCTGGGGCTTTGACCTGTTGTAATTCTCCCAGTCTCCCCTTGCATTTTCAACCCAATGCCAACCCGAATCATTGTTTTCAATTTCATCCCATAGAGTCGTCCCTGGATAAACCTGCATGACATTAATATTACTGGAATCAAGGTTCAAGGTACGGAACCTTTCAAATGATCTTGCCATGCTCTCCTGGGTCTCCCCCAAACTTCCAAGTATCAAGTTGCCCCCGACCTTTATATTTTTATTCTTTAAAAGCTTAACCGCCTTGCCTATGTCCTCCCAGGTGCTTCCTTTTTTCATTTTTTGCAATACACCGTCGTCACATGATTCAATCCCTAAAAACATCACTTCTACCATTGTGCCTTCAATGCTTTCCAGGAGTAATTCATTGACTAGTTTTGGATGAGTTTGAAAGGCCCAGCTTATTTTCTCCCTTTTAAAATAATCACTCAAAGACTGAAATAGAGGCGTTTTAGGTCAGTAGTGTCCCGTTTAACTTTTTAGAATAGCACCCAACGTGCTGTAATTT
>JAOZSB010000253.1 GCA_029939895.1 Desulfobacterales bacterium | reverse complement strand
CTCTCGCTAATAATAGCGAACTATGACCATTTACACAAATTTATTTACAGCCTCAATTCCGAAAATTCTTTTCCAGCGTTTTCCAGAAAAAAATAAAAAAGACCATGCCCTCTTTAATCCCAAAAGGAGATTGTTGCTTTTAAATATCCACACTAGACAATCCTTACTGACCTCAATTATTTTTCATGAACTTTTTCACTTCATTATTTTTAAAACAAAAGACGGTTATCCTGCAAACAACAAACAAATTAAAGAAAATATCGAAATGTATTGCGACTGCTTTGCACGTCATGTACTAATGCCAACCCGGCCTTTTTTTTCTATTTTCACTCTTTGCCACTCTCATTTTGATGAAACAGCAAAATACTTTGGAATTCCACAAGAGCAAATTTTACGAAAATTCGTTGAATCAACTATATACAATATTACATTTTTGCTTACAAATCAGAAGAAAGAGCTTTTTGAAATTGGGACCAATGCACCCGAGTCTATCTATGAAGATTTTTTAAAACTCGGTGATGATTTTTTTAGGTCTTCAAACTTAGATGACATCATAAACTGCTGTACTCACAGACAAAGCAAAGGTGTCCAGAAAAAAATTACATTACAAGGGCGGGACTTTTGGATTTACTCCACAGTAATAGGCGGCCGATTTGTTGACAATGTCCCCTTTACAGACATTGGAGATTCAGATCGGATAGCAATACTGATGTTTTTAGTAAACAACAAGGGGAGACCAATTGACGAAAATGGTAAATTGATTGTTAGAGAAGATTGATGCTTACTTTGATGGTGCAATATTTTTTTTATAGGTAGGTATTTGTACCGATATTCTTTTTTACAAAAACATCAGACTGACCCTATCGGGATCATTATAAATCCTTTGTATTCATAAACTGCATCATTTACTCGTCATCCGATAAGTAGATGATGAGATCAATCCTTTTAGTAAAATTTCTATCATTACAATAAAAACAAAAATCCAGCAGTGCATATTTCCTCCTGTTTTATTCAATAACAAAATCAATCGTCACAAAAAAAATTAAGGTGTTGCAAAATACAAGGGATGTTTTGTAAAGTGCCTTGAGTAACAATCTAATAAAAACTCTGTTGAAATATATTTAAAATCGTAAAGGGTTCAAATGGCAAAGATAGCCCTTGAACAAAGGCTGAAAAAAGCAGGCTCGGTTGTAACGCTTGGCGTTAGGCCAAATTTTTCTGATTACACCCGGCAGGAGGCTGAAATGATAAGGTCTGCTGAGATGATTTATTATCCATCTACTTTTTATGCAGACCTTTTCGATGCAATGGGCAAGCGTATGTTTCCGAGCTACCACACATATAAGTGCGTGCAGGATAAGATAAAGCAGACAGCCCTTTTTAATCTGCTGGAGGTTCCTCATCCTCGGACACGGGTGTTTTATGGGAAGAGGCAAAAGGCGGGGATATTGTCGGATTTCGAATTTCCTTTTGTTGCAAAAATCCCCAGGGGTTCGGCGCTTGGCAAGGGAGTTTTTCTTATAGAGAACCAGGCTGATTTAACCCGATACCTTGAACTTGGCGGCCCTGCGTACATTCAGGAGTTTATTGAAACAGCAGTGGAAGTAAAGCAGGAAGTAAATAGAGAAGTAAAAAGTATTGCTGCATGTGAGGATGTGCGTGTGGTGGTAATTGGAAGTAAAGTTGCCACAGCGTACAGGAGGCGGGCGCAGGCCGGGGAGTTCAGAAGTAATGTTTCAGCAGGCGGGGGCATATGTTTTGATTGTGTTCCAGAGGAAGCAATTGAGCTTGGGCTGGAAACCGCAAAAAAATGCCAGTGGGATGATGTTGGTATTGATGTGATAAAGGGGCGCAGCGGGTATATGGTTCTTGAGGGCAATATGAAGTATGGAAGAAAAGGGTTTGCAAAGGCTGGCGTAGACTATCATGAAATGATGGCAGCTATGATAGAAAGGGGCGATATCTGATGGATATTAATTATGACCTTATAAAAAAAATTAAGGGGAACCTTAATCAGACAGAGCATGAAACCAAGTCTGCCTATGCGACCAAGAGCGATGAAGGGCTTCGCAGGTCACTTGATCCAAAGGCTGCGACTGAGTACAGGCCGCATTTTTCCGTTGATGCAGACCGGATTCTCCATTCTCTGGCATATACAAGGTACATCGACAAGACCCAGGTTTTTTATCTTATCAGCAACGACCACATAACTCACCGGGTTTTGCATGTTCAGCTTGTTTCAAAAATCGGAAGAACAATCGGGCGGTTTCTGGGGCTTAACATGGACCTTATTGAGGCGATAGCTCTGGGGCATGACATTGGGCATACTCCCTTTGGTCATGATGGGGAGCATTTTTTAAGCGATCTTTGCGAGGGGCATGGTATCGGGCATTTTCTCCATAATGTCCAGAGCGTTCAGTTTCTTGACCGTGTGGAACGAAAGGGCAAGGGCTGGAACCTTTGCCTCCAGACCCTTGACGGCATCCTCTGCCATGACGGGGAGGTGCATAATATCAGCCTTGAGCCGGACAGGGGCAAGACCTTTGCTGCCCTGGACGATGAGATGGTACAAAAAAAGAATAACTCCGGCGTACAGCTTACCCCCATGACCTTCGAGGGCTGTGTTGCAAGGATGGCTGATACCATAAGCTACGTTGGCAGGGATATTGAGGATGCAATCCGCCTGGGAGTAATAACCAGGGACGACCTGCCAGAGGAAAGCACAGATGTGCTTGGAACAACCAACGGGACAATCGTATACACCCTGGTGTCTGACGTTATAGCCAACAGTTACGGCAAGGCCCATGTATCATTCAGCCCGGAGGTTTCCGATGCTCTGAAAAAGCTAAAGGGCTTTAACCTGAAGAACATATATTTAAATGATGCCATCAAGACCCAGACCGGGCGCATCAAGGAGCTTTTTGGGTATCTTTTTGAGAAGTTTTTAGCAGACCTTGAAAAGGGAAACCAGGACTCGGTAATTTTTACCGGCTTCCTCAGGGACATGTCCGATGATTATGTGAACACCTACAAAAATGAAGAGATTGTCCGTGACTTTATCGCCGGGATGACGGATCAGTATTTTATCCGCCAATGCCCGGAAGATATGAGACCAATATTTGAGGACGCAGGGACTTGAATAGATGAAGGACCCCCTTGAATATAAAGAAAGGTCCTACCGTGGACTGGTCAGGCAGGAGGGTCTGCAAAGCTTTCGTGTCTGCATTCAAGAGACCGACCTCCTGATTCGTGCGGACAAAAACCTGGAACAGGAAGCATCAAGGGCCGTGACCCACCACCGCAACCTTGTGGAAGACTATATCCGTGAAAACCCGAAGTTCGTAACTGCCCTGACTCCCTGGGTGGACAAGGCAATACTGCCAAAAATTTTGTATAAAATGATAAGTGCAGGCCAGGCCGCAAACGTTGGGCCTATGGCTGCTGTAGCAGGAGCCGTGTCTGAAGCAGTGGGGCTTGAGCTGCTGAAATACTCGGACCAGGTGATAGTAGAAAATGGCGGAGACGTGTTTTTAAAAATGTCTGCACCAACCGCAATAGGACTCTTTGCCGGGGAATCGCCCTTTTCCATGAAAATGGGAATCCGTGTGGATGCAACATCCGCCCCCCTTGGCGTATGTACTTCCTCTGGCACGGTCGGACATTCCCTAAGCCGGGGAAAAGCCGATGCAGTATGCGCAATCTCCCATGACTGCGCCCTTGCCGATGCAGTAGCAACCGCCGCCGGAAACCTCGTGCAAAACAAAAATGAAGTACTGAAAGCGGTTGAATTTGCCATGAACATAACAGGGATAACCGGAGCCGTAGCAGTAATGGATGACCAAATCGCAGCAATGGGCGAGCTTGAAATAGTGCCTTTGTGATGAGGGTCTTGGTGTTAAAAGATATTATGGGGGAAACTTTTGTGTACAAAAGACTTTTGCCTAAACCACTTTGTTATTTGCTACACTCGACAAACTTCTTCGCAAGAACTAATTTTCAAATAGTTGAAGCGAAAAAACCCAAACCCCCTTCAAAAAACTTTATGGCTGGGGGGGTTATGGTGTGTCGTGAAACTGCACAACATCTAACCTTGAGCATAAAAACTCCTTACATCATAATTCAATCGCTAAAAAGCTAATGTAGCGTTTATTAAAAAAAATGTGAACCCCTACATCATGTCAATTTCTTTGATTTGGGTGGCACTGGTAACTCGTTGCCAGTGTGCGAAGCACAAGAGGTTGCGACTGTTTTGTAACAGGTGCAATTTTTTCGTTGCCTTTGATTTTTTTTCGCCCCCTCCTGCCCTTCGGGCACCGACAACGAGTTGTCGCTGTCACCCTTCATCATGCCAGTCGTGACCAAAAGCATTTAAGAATTGCAATGAAATATCAACATCAATTAAGCCCTGCAAGGGCGGCATATACCAGCCCAGGGTGTAAGCCCTGGGAAAATTGCATGCCCCTCAATCCAGCCCTGTAAGGGTGGCATATAAATAATGAATCCGGCCCGACTTATCCTCTGCACACCATCAAAAGTAATTATTTGTATCACCCGCCATTATAATAAAGTTTATTGACTATAAACCAGAAATATGAAAATGTATAATCTTTGCTTTTGGGCTAATAGCTTAGCTTTATTATAATATAGCATACAGTTTTTGGGTTGAAGCAAACCTTTTTACTTTGTCGAGTTGAGTATTGACAAGTCACTTTGGATCACACTTTCTTGCAAGACTGAACAAATAAGCTCTGCATATTGAATCTTGCCAATATTTAAATCAGACGCTATTTGAGGAAAAACAAGATGCTCGCATATGAAGACATGAAAATTGCTTTTTGGGAGACAAAAAGTTCCAAAAAACCTGAAAATGAAGAGTTTGTAAACAAGGTTTTACAAAACATGGAGGATGCACTTAGAGATACTTATCAACCACATTTCCCGGACTTTTTTGTAAATAATGAAATACCGGAATTCAACAATTTTAAAAAAACTTTTTTGGCGTGGCTGGATACAAATCCAAATTTCATTAAAGGCATTAGGGATCTGCTGAATTTTGAAATCTTAACATATCAGCATAGCCTGCGGGTTATGTTTTTATTTGACTATTTTTTAAACCTGGCCGAAATAACCTGTGATAAAGAACATGCTAATGCTTTTTACACAGGCCTGCTTACTGCTTCTAGTTTCCACGATATTGGAAAAACGCACCTGGATCACGCAACAAGAACTTTTTTAAAAAGCAAAAAAACAAAGGAAGAGATTTCCAACCCCGACCAATTGAACGCACTCTCCAGAGAAATTAGCAAACACCCTTGTTTATCAAGTATCTGGATAGACAATAACTGTGAAAATGCGTTAGCCGTCTGCATAAGTGAGGCGCACCACAAGTTTGGACCTGGCCCTGAAATCAACTCTGTAAATGATAAGCGCGATGAAAAATCAGAACGAAGAAATGATGACGAAAGAAGAAAATACAAAGAAATAACATATAAAACAAAACTATTTGAAAGAAGAGCCGAAAGTAGACGCTACCTTCAACGAAGAAAATCCGATGACTGGAGAACGATTTACGTGGTCGAAGAGGAATTTAATCTTCCCAGAAGCACCATAGAAAGACTTGTGGAAATATTTTCAATGGTAGACTATTTTGATGCCTGCTTTGGCGGGAGATCATACCAGCCAAAAGAAACCAGCAAAACCGAAATTATTGAAAGAGTAAAGGATTTTTACGAAGGTGAAATCCTGGTTTTCGAAAGTTTCTTAACAGCACTTCAATCACCCTCACAGGCCTGCGCTTAACTGGTTGGTGAAACAGAAAATATTATAAATGCCACACAATATTGAACACTACCGCGCTTGGTAAGCTCGTAGGCGGTTGAATAAGACATAGCCGTAGCCATAATAGACGACCAAATCGCAGCAATGGGCGAGCTTGAAATCGTGCCTTTGTGAGAAAGGTCTTGGTATTAAAATATCTTATGGGAGAAACTTTTTTTAAATAAAAAAAGACTTTTGCCCAAACAGCATTGATATTGACCTTGCCAATTTTGTCGGGCTTCATGGTGTCAACAAATGTATAGCAATCCCCAAAAAATTCAACCATAAATTGCATCATTCATATTTGGCGATCAGCCCAGCCTGTGAGTTTCTATTGTCGGAAGCTCAAAAACTCTCATTAGTTTTGGTCTTATTATAAGGGGCAAGATATATTAAGATTTTGCCTTAACAATTTGCAAAAGGTAGCTATATTTTGACTTGATTTAATTGAATTATTAGTATATGATTTATTCTAAGGCTATTGTATGCAATAATATATAATCAGTGCTATTGTCCACTATGCTTGAGTTTTAAGGGTATGATTGATATTTACTATATGACTTGGGGGGATTTCATGAACTTTAAAGAAAAAAATTATGCTATTAAAACTGAAATTACTAATCGTATTGAATACTGTGGTGAACATATTAACAAATTAGTCAAGGAAAAAAACATAAAGTATATTATCCTGTTAGAAACAAAAGGTGCTTTATTGCTTGATATCGCCTGCGAAAAAAAGACTTTA
>JAOZSB010000252.1 GCA_029939895.1 Desulfobacterales bacterium | reverse complement strand
TTAGCTCGCAGGCAGGGCTGATACCACCAGATTTAAATAATATATTTTGAGGTCAACCCATGCACATATTACTCTTCTATCCCGTACGTATTTATAATCTGTTTATATTTTCCTTACGTCCTTTCATGTAGCTGATATTATATGTCATTATAATTTTAAATCACCATGTGGTGTGATGCCAGCATGATTAAAAACAAGATAACACTTTATGGAAAATTGATTATTTTCTTGATTTTTCTTCAAAATGTTTATAAAGTAAACAAAGTAAACAAAAAATACAAAAAGGTGAATCTAATGACCACAAGTACTGTGTCAACACGGCTGAACAATGAAACCATACAAATGCTGGACGAATTATCAAAGGCCACCTCTCGGCCTAAGTCCTTTTTAATAGCCGAAGCTGTTCAATTATATGTAAAAGAACAGGCATGGCAAACCAAAGCTATCAGGGAGGGAATAAAGCAGGCAGATAAAGGTGAGTTCGCAAGCGATGATGAAGTAAAAAAGACTTTTGAAAAATGGGGTATAAATGCGGATTAAATGGGTTCGCCTCGCTTTAAACGATTTGGAAGATTTGACTGAATATATTGCACAGGATAATCCCGACGCTGCAAAACGCCTTGTGGAGAGGATTTGGGAGGCAACTCAAATGTTAAAAGATAATCCTGAAATTGGACGACCAGGGCGGATTGTCGGAACAAGGGAGCTGGTGATCGGTGAAACCTCTTATTTAGTACCCTACCGCGTGAAAAACAATGTTATTCAAATTCTTCGTGTTTTCCATGGTGTCAGAAAATGGCCAGAAAAGCTGTAAATCACACAATAATTAGATGTGGATAATGAATTTTTGAGGAGGTCAATATGGCAGAACCTGTGCCTTTGTTGATCCGGCGAAGCCCGGCAATCCTGGCATGGTTCATGTCAATTGCCGGGCTTTCCTTGAATATTCAATTGTGGAGGCTGCGGGGTCGATAATTTCTTTAGCAACGGCTTCCGAATATTAAATCGGTGGAGCGATTGTCACTAGTATACGCATGTTTGTCTCAGCCTTCACTCCGTGGGGTTCCCGGATTTCCGAAATCAGAATATCCCCTTTTTCAGCAGGGATTTTGGTATCTCCCTCACCAAGAAAATAGCCGCTTCCCTCAATCACCTGTATGGACAAGTCCCCATCAAGATCATGGGAATGAACAGGAAAGGTCACACCAGCATCAAGGTTGAAATTGATGATTTTAAAATATTCAGATTTCTCCACCAGCATAAATCGATTCATTACTCCGGGTTTAAACTCATTTGTTTCACTAAGCTTCATAACTTTCATAATATTTCTCCCTTTTTCAATAGTTCGGCATGTTTGGGCAACAGGCTGTTTTGCATTTTCCAATATTCATACTGTAGCCCCAATTACAGTTCATTATGATGACAATAAAAAAAATATCATTGATCTATATCAATTTTAAAACATAAAAATAGAGTTTGTAAAATTCAGAAGCGGCCTTTGTTACATATTAACTCGACATCGACAGGGACGTAAGAATGGGGAAGATAGAAATTAATTATTCATCCAGGTCAAATAGAATACAAAGCATTGCAGAATTTGAATAATGTTTTTGAGGTCAACCCATCCGCATATTATTCTTCTATCCCGTACGTATTTAAAATTTGTTTATATTTTCCTTGTTTTTTAATTCTTAAAAGGCCTTCATTAAACATCTTTATGAACTCAGGTGAGTCTGGGTTATCCTTTGAACACATTACAGCAGCAAAGCCTTGATCAAGATTTTTTTTCAGGATTCCGAATTTGTTAATCCTGGTTGGGAAAATTCTTTTAATAATTCCCAGTCCAACCAGCTCTGCACATGGAAACAAATCTATTCTATCAGCAGCCAGCATTTTAAATCCCAGCTCCTCAATCGTCAGCATGTCAGCTTTTATGCCTGCTTTGGTAAAATCTTCCATGTAGCTAAAATCCTGAACCCCTCCGATTCTATACTTCTTTAACTCCGCAAGGTTGGTCCACGTTACATCTTTCATGCTGTCCTTATAAAAAAAGAACTTTGAATTTATAGTAAAAAAACTCTCAGAAAAAATAAATTTCTTTTTTCGTTCATCAGTAATAAACCAGGGGAAAGAGGCAATAACTTTGTTTTGCAAGACCCTTTGCCTGGCTCTTGACCAGGGAACAAACTGAACGTCGGGCTTAAAACCCATTTCTTTAAGGACGGCTGTTAAGATTACCGTGGCACATCCTCCACCATCTAATTTATCCGATGAATACGGAGCCCATTCACCAGTGCTTAAGGAAATCACCTCTGGCAGTGCCAGAGAAATTGTCGGCAGGGATATGGAAAATACAATCAGGCTAATCAGAACAATCAGAGACGACTTTCTTGAGTTTGTCATTTGAACCTTTCCTTGATAACAAGTGAACCCAGTTTGAAATGGCTGCTGTCAGAAAGTACAAAAAATATTCCAGTTATAAAGTGGTAGTGAAAAATATCATTATTTATAGCAAGTTGCAACATTATTATTGTGGCAGATATGAAAAAAATCAACTCTCAACAGATAACAAAACCCCGGAACCAGCAACCGATGCATGTGTTTTCTAATCTACGGCATATTTTTCTACGAGTTTATCATGCCTGGTTTCACGGATGATTTTTATGGAATCCCAAATCCTGATTGCAAGCTTTGGGTTTGCTGTCACAAATTTTTTCGACAGCATTAAGAAGTAGGGTTTAGTGTTTATTGGAGGTTGAATTTTTACAATATTTTTATTTTCCGGCAGCCTGATCAATGCATCTCCCGTAATATCCTGAAATGCAATAACGTCAAGCCACCCTCTATTCAATTTTTTTAAATTTTCATTGTGGGTTGATGATAACACTATGTTTTTGTAGCCCATTATATTGAGGTCATCTACAATGGAGTAACCCCGGTCAGCTCCGACCTTTCCGAGCTGCAGGTTTATGAGCTTTTTACCATCAAATTCCACTGGACTGTTTTTATGCTTGTAGAAGTTATATGAGATGTTAGTAATTCTTCGCTCTATATCCAATGCGCCTTTATGGGTGTTGTCAAGGGTGGGATACCAGCCAATTTTTAATCGCCGGGGTTTGTATGATGCATTGAAAAGCCCATCAGCCAGGTTTTTTTCCAGCATCCGCTTGCATCTTTTCCAGGGCATGCGCTCAAACTTTACCGTCAGCTCTGGAATCAGTTCCTCTAATGCTTTCATCATTTCAACTGCTACACCTGGATTGTAAAGAACCTCTACTGTATTTCCCATGTAATATGGCGGCTGTGCCTCAGCTTCAAATGCACAAAGCATTTCCACAGCATGGCAATTTGCACTAAAGAAAACCAATGCAAAAAAAACTATTATTGATGATAAGGCAACTCGAGGACTTTTTCTTTCCAATTTTAAAACCTCTTTATAAAAAAACTGCTGAAATTCATATTTGAAATGAAAGCTTGTAAAGCTAATTTTTTAGCTACATTATCATATTTGTTTTATGTGTGCCAGTTATAAATGTAACCCGAAGAATACACATTGAATTTGCAGTGGGACGAGACTGAACACCTGGAATAAGAAACAGGTTTGCCGATTGTTTTAAGGCAAAAATTAGTGTATACAAAAAAAGTAATCAAATGATGGCTGCCCTTGATGAATTCATCAAAAAGGATACCAGCATCATAGCACCTGACTTGCTGGAGATAAAAAATGATTCACAGGCTATATTTAATTCTTGTATTGTTATTCCCCATATCAGCACACGCAGAAACAGTATTTAAAAAAGAAGCAATACCAGAGGGTTTTGTTATCCAGATTTTGGAACCAACAGGAGGAAAAATACTCCGCCCAAAGGACTGGTTTTATACAGGAGGCTGCGAAGGGCCTTCCTGTGCCTGGGTCATTTCAAAGGAAGATGCCAGCAAGGAACCCTATGAAACCGGAGTGCGGATTCAAACTTTTTTTGGCGTTAAAAAAAGAACAGGAAAAACCCCGGAGGAATTCGTGAGTGATTTTTATGAAACAAAAAAGCTGGCAGTTCAAGAGGTTCATTCAACCTGTTCTCCCGCCACTCAAGGCATGTTTACCCGAACCTGCCTGGAAGTAAATGAAGGAAAATACCGCATCCTCTATTCCATGTTCTGGGCAAACCAGCTTGATATTGCAGTAGTCAGCATTTCAGGCACACTAAAGGAAAACTGGGCCGACCACAAGGACACCTTCGACCTCATGGGAGTCTTTGAGTTTATTGATATACAACGATATGAAAAAGAGATGCAGCAGGAGCCTGCCAAATAATTCAAGCCTGCCTATACTTTTTCCTCGTTTATCAGCAGGCCGGAAACAATTAAAACCTGTGCAACAAAGTAAAACCCGATATTGAAAACAGTTGAGTTTGGAATCGGCACCAGGAACTTGTTGATGGCGATTATTGTGTCAGAAATCATGAAGATCATAGACCCGGCACAAATGACCCATGAGAAATTTTTCATCATAAGCGCAGACAGCACCATGATGCTTATTACTGCAAGATAAACCATAATAGGGGGCAGAAATTGAGCAGGAATATCCTTGAGAAAAAAGCCGACTACTACAGTGTAGACAATGACTGAAACAAGATACATGGCCCGTTTTTTCTCAAACTGCCGTTCAAGCTGAAAAATAATTATATAAAAAACATGACCAAGCAGAAAGGCCACCAGGGCGGGTTTAAAGTTCGCACTCCTGTCAAGGTCAAGAAGCACGTCCCCGGCCATGCAAAACAACAACGCAATCACCAGCAAAATACGCTGACGACCCTTAATGCCCCCAGCCACAAGGATCAACAGGCACGACAAAGGAATGATCTTCAATAGAGGGCTGAGGCTGTAGGGGTGTATCAGGGGAAGCAAAAGAAGAAACAACCCGGCTGCCAGAAAATAAACAAGATACAAAACCCTGGCTTTTACAGACAAACCTTTTATGTAATTTGCAAGCATTCGTGCCTCCATATTAAATGTTATCATCCTGGCTAATGAGCTATGCTTTTTTCAGCAGACTGAACCAGAAATGCAGACCTGGAAAGGCCCATGTTTTTTGCGGCAAAATCGATTTTTTTCAGAGACTTTTCAGGCACAGTGATATTGACCCGGACAAACCTTGAGGGAACATCCAGAGCTACAACCAGAACAGCCACAGCCCCCTGGTTCTGCCTGTCCGCCAACACCTGATCCAGTCCGCTCGGATCTGGTATTTCATGACCAAGCTCAAGCATGGTTTCCGCATGAACCGCCAAAGCCTCGACTGCCTGATCCTTAAGATCGTCCACAGTCTCCGCAGCCGAAGTGCAGCCTGGAAAATCGGGAAACGTCACCCCGAAAATTGATTCAGCATCCTTATGAATCAGTGCTATGTAATTTGCCATGTTATTTACCTCCAAAAAACAGACTACACCTACTTGAGTTTGACACCAGAAATTTTTTCAATATTTTTTATCAAACCAATTGGCAGGTCTTTTTTAGGGTGGGGAACCGTCACAATCAACTGTTTCTTATCGTGAACAAAAGTCCAGTGATCCCCTTTGGTTCTGACATGCTCCCAGCCAGCCGCCTTGATTTTTTTTATGATGTCTCTGCTATTCACAATTTACATCATACACACTAAGTGCGCATTGGTCAAGGCTTTTTTGTGAGTTGCTTTTGGTGATGAATTGTTGTATGTATAATTGGTACAATACTGGTTGTTAAGCTGAGCTTGTCAAGTGTGAAGCGTGACCTTTCCTTCACCGATGTTACTGTACGCTACTCATTTCACACGTTGTGTTTAATTTTTAAGGAGCTACCTTATGAATAATGAAATAGACATGAACACCATTGCAGTAGAATTCATAAAATATACAATAGAAAACTTTTTTGACGGTATAAGAAGTTTTTTTAAAGATGCGAATAATAAGCTAAAAATAAAGCAATCTTACAGCGATTATATACATAGTATTACCCAAAAATATTCAACTGCAAAATCCTTTTTTTTAAAAGGTGAATCTGTTTATTTGTACGATTTTTATACTCCGCTTGATATTGGGCAGGGGAAAAATGCACTCACTGACGTTGGCATAGGTGATATTCTAAACAATGAACAGAATCTTATTATTACTGGCACAGGTGGATGCGGCAAATCCATGATAGTTCGCCATTTATTGTTGAATTCACTTATTACTAAGTCAAAAGTTCCAATTTTTATTGAACTTAGACAATTCAATGATTTTGAGGGCGACCTGATTGCTCTTCTAATTAAAACCCTGAACATGCACAAATTTGCATTGAATGAAAAATATGCGAAAGAAGCACTGGAATCAGGACGTTTCATTTTATTTCTTGACGGTTACGATGAAGTCGCTCACAAACAGAGAAATCGTGTTAAGTTGTTTATTAAAGACTTTGTCCATGATTATGAAAATTGTAAAGTTATTTTGACTTCCCGTCCTGATCCTGAATTAGAAGGTTGGCAACTGTTTTCAATCTTTGAGGTAGCACCAGTAGTGTCCCGTTAAAAATCGAATAATTTCAATTGGATTTGGGC
>JAOZSB010000251.1 GCA_029939895.1 Desulfobacterales bacterium | reverse complement strand
ATATCCAGATATAATTATTGCAGTATCGTATTCATCTTGAACGGCAGCCTTGAATAATTGAACAGCTAAATTTACATCTGTTTGTTTTTCCTCAAATGTTGAATAAAACTTTTTGCATTCTGCTCGACATTTCTTGCGCACTCGCCTGAATTTTCCACAAACTACTTCAACCCCACTATGCTTTAGTGCTTTAATGAGTTGTTGATGCCGTTCAGTTTTTTCAGGCGACCAAATGGCTAATGCAGTAAAATAATAAATCTGTTCTATCTTATCTTCTTTTGAAACAAAACACTCTGCAAGTTTTTTAATATTTAACCATTTGTATTAATGGTAAGATCGGTTAGCAGATATAGAATGATACAGATTAAACCCATCAACAAAAAATGAAATTCTTTTCACAGAAAATATCCTTTCTCCAAAAAAAAACCCGAGCGCACAGGCGACTCGGGGCCAACAAGACACGAAGTCTTGAAGGGATGATATTCTTATTTTATGATAATTCCAAAAAAAGTCAAGTAATTTTAAGTTTTTTCATGTTTTGCTTTTTAGTTGGGCTTCATTTACAGAGATTTTTCCATGCGGTATTTGGCGTCTTGAATGCTCTCTTGCATTCTTGAGTTATGCAAGTAGTCTTAAACCATGCCAATATTGCCGAGCTTCTACCAGGCCAAATAGTTATTCAGGTTCAGGGTTTTCATCAATAAAAATTAACCTCCCATCTTCGAATATTTTTATAGTCCTTTCATTTTTTTTAAGTAGAGCCTCTCTTTTTATTTGTTCTAATTTGATTTTTAAAAAAAGGTAATACATGGCAGGAATAGCAATAATTACACCTGAGACACCCTCAAAATGGAAATAAATACTTCCATGACCAGTTTAATTTTAAAGGCATGTTCATCCTCATATGCATCAAAAAGCCATGGGCGCAGGATTTTGTTGGACAATTCATTTCTCTCTTCTGAAGGGGTGCTTATCTTTTTTCAAGTCGCACTAAAATCATGCCGAAAAATCGTAATCTCGATGTGTTTCAATCCTCTTTTCTGGTTTCCAGAAAAATAAGAAAAGCAGTAACAGCAAGTCCCAGCGACAATGTCCACAGCAGCCACATGCCGTGGTTCAGCGAGTAGTGGTCTTTTATCACACCTACGGCCCAGGGGAAGATCATGAAGCCGATGCCAAGGAATGTCATCATTATGCCGGTTATGCTGCCGATGGTTTCCGGGAATTTGTTACTGCCAAGGCCCAGAAGCGTCGGGAAAATTCCAGAGAACACAAGCCCCACAAAGACAAATGAAATGCCCGCGGCCCAGGTATTGCTGGTGTTCAGGAAAGTGCAGTAGGCTCCAGTTGCACCCAGAGACAGCAAAAAAAGAAGTAATTGCGGGGGAAGTTTTTTGCTCAGGTAGATGCATATAAATCTTCCAAAGGTCAGGGCCATCCAGAAATAACTAAGCATTGCGCTGGCGGTCATGGTGGACATGCCAATGTTTTTTTCCATATAAATAATCGCCCAGGAGTTGGTTCCCATTTCAACCCCAATGTAAAAAAAGATTGCAAGGCACAGCAGGATTGTATAGCGATTCATAAAAACCCTGCCAAGTTCCCGGAGGTTGATCGGGTCCTGTCTGGCTTTTTGGGGAAACTTAATAAAAACATACAGCCCGGTTACCAGCGCAGAATAAACAAAAAGAATGGAGTACGCGCCATTCCATTCAATATTGTTTTGCAGGCAAAGCCCTCCAAAAACAGGCCCGGTCAGGCAGCCGATACCGAAAAACAAATGCAGCAGGTTCAATGATGATGCACGGTTTGAGGTGTAGGTTGACGCTATGGCCGTGTTTGTAACGATCTGGAGAACACCTCCGCCAAGCCCTATCAGGAAATAAGCAGCAAGCCCCGTTGGCAATGCTTTTGAGGATGCAAACCATGCCAGCCCGATTGACAGAGCAGCCTGCCCGAAAATCCCAACTGGTTTCAGGGACAGCCGGTCAACAAAGTAACCCGCAAAAAGTACTGCAAGCACAAAACCAAGCGACTGAAGCGTAAATAAAAGCCCAATATCTCCAGAGGAAACATGGTATGTCTTCTCAATGGAACCCAGAAGCGAGCCGACAACTGCAACCGTTAATCCGTAAGACAGCATGGAGAGGTAACTGCATATTGTAATTGCTGCTTGTTCTTTTTTCATCTTTTCGTTGCCTTTATTACTGCTTAAAAAATTACTTCCTGCAAAACAGGTTCCGTAAAAATTACTTCCTGCTAAATTGCTTCCAACTAAAATTATGACCGTGAAATTTCATCGCACATCTTCCTGTGCATTGCATCATTGATTGGATACAGGCTGATAAACACTATGCCGATGATAATGAGCAAGATCGGCACAAAGGTAACAAGGATGCGGATACCCTCCAGTGCTTCCGGGGTCTGTGCAGCATTTGCCTGAAACCCAACCGCACCAAGCCCCTGGCCGGCTATGAACCCTGCAACTGCGGCAGCTACTTTTTGCCCAAAATAAAAAAATCCATACAGCACACCTTCCCTCCGCATGCCGGTCTTCATTTCGGAATACTCCACTGTATCAGGTATCATGGCCCATGGGCAGAGAAAGATTGTAGAAATTCCCACCCCAAGTAATACAAAAACAGGTAAAAGCAGTATTGGGTTCAGTTCCCGGATGAAGTAAAGTGCGAAAAGCATTACGCCCGCAAGCCCCATCCCAAGGTTAAAGGCCGTCTTTTTGCCAAACCTGTTGGAAACCCACACCCACAGCGGAATAACAAGGGCTGCCGGAACAAACAGGCATATCATCGCCGTTGTTGTAAAGGCCGGGTTATCCATGTTGTATTTAAAGTAGTAGTTAACCATCGCAGCGATAATGCCAAGTGCGCCAAGGTGCATTATCATGCCGATGGACAAAAGGATAAAGGGCGGGTTGCTTTTGAGTATTTCAGGAATGTCGCTCAGCTTGAACTGCTCCGACCCATCAGCAGCCTGCAATTGCTCCTTTACTGAAAAAAATGTTATCCATGTAAATACTACTGCAAGTACCGCATAGATTGTCATGGTAACACGATACCCCACAACTGGAGAAGAAAAAACCTGCTCGGCAAGGGGCTTTGTAACCCCCGCAACCACAAGGGTTCCCAGGATTGCAGAAAACATGCGGAAGCCTGTGAGGGAAGATCTTTCTCTGGAATCCATTGTTAAACTGGCGGTCAGCGCACCATAGGGAACATTTACCACGGTATATGCAGTACACAAAAACAAAAACGTAACGGCTGCATACACTGGTTTCCAGGCTTCGGGCATGGGCGGTGATGCAAAAAGCAAAACAAGGCTAAGCCCCAGTGGAACCGCACCAAACAGCAGGTAGGGCCGCTTTTTCCCCCATCTGGAAGTTGTGCGGTCGCTGATATACCCCATCACAGGATCGGTCACGCCGTCCCATATCTTTGAAACCAGAAAAATAGTACCTGCAACAGGTGCTGCAATCCCAAACACATCAGTAAAATAAAACATCAAATACATCAGCACGGACTGAAAAATCAGGTTGGCACCAAAGTCGCCCACGCCATACCCCAGTTTTGTACGCAGTCCCAGCTTGGATTCCAATGGAACTTGATTTGCTGCTGTTTTTTCACCCATGCTGGTTGTCCTTTCCTGTTAACAAGATTTATTACAGCCCAAACGCAGCCCGGAGCTTCAATGCTTCCTCTGGCTTTCCCTGAGTTATTTTTATTTTCCCCTGAATAAAAGCAGTTTCTATCCTCTTTTTTTTCAGCAGTATTGCTGCCCACGTTCCAGCTGGACATTCAATGACCAGGGTCGAATCCTCCGGGAGCCTGTCTTCAATAAGATCAAGCCTGCCATTATTGAAAATCGCAGTAAACTTTTTTTCCTGGCTTTTGCCCTGCTCAAGAATGTGGATACCGATTTCTGCTTTCCATTCCATAACCTTTGATGCATCAAACCGCCCAACCAGATCACGGGTCAGCTCGATTGCCTGGGGCGCATACTTTGCGCTCCCTTCGCCCACAAAAGACGAAAAAAATGTCTTTGACGGGTATTTCTCCCTGAGTTCCTGTGCGATTTTTTTTCGGGTAAATTTTTCAGGACTTATAGCATCCATTTCATCCAGGTAAACTTCCCGGCGATGCCTGGAGGATTTTGAAACCGCCAGGTTCAGTTTCAGCATTTCACGCCCCTGTTGCGGGCTTAACAAAGGTTTTTCATCTCCCTTTACAGCAGCTATAAAATTTTTTGTTGATCCAATAAACCCCTCCACCCAGTCAGATTTTATGTCGGAATAATGCTCCCACTTTTTCCCGGTGAACACGCTGACAATGGGTTCACTGCCGTGAATGTTGCCGGTGCATCTCGATACCTTGATCAGGCCCCTGCTGCCGGAAATCTCGAACCACTCGTCGTTTGCATAATACTTAGAGGGAATCTCCATCTCGTCGGCATGGGTGTACTCGCAAACCCCGTACTTTTTACTGTCCTTATATTTCCACATCACCATGGCCGGGCAGTCAATAATACCGTCAATGGAGTCGATCCAGCTTTTAACCCTTTCCACATCACCAAGAAGATACCACGCTGTTGTCCACAAATGATGACCATGATCAAAGGTTTGAATTCCGCGCCCAGCCTCATTCTCCTTCATCCTCCATTCCCAGGACCCAGGCGGAATCTCCCACCCGCCAGACCCGCCGCTGATAAACTTTATCCTGAGCGAATGGGGCGTGCCAATCACGCCGTCGTTGATCAATTTTTTTGCAAAAATAAAGGGGGGATAAAAGCCATAATTATCTGTTACCTTAAAAATAATTTTATTATCATCTGCTGCCTTTACCATGCGGTCAGCACTCTTCAAGTCAATGGTCATGGGCTTTTGAACCGCAATATGCTTCTTTGCATTTGCAGCTTCTATCATCATCGGTTCATGAAAATTCTGGGGCGTAAGTATTTCCACAGCATCCAGATCCGGGTCTGAGAGCATCTCCGTGAAATCGGTATAACTTTTTACTGCATTCCACTGTGCCTTGCGCGCCCGGGCAATATCAGCATTTGCATCACAAACAGCGTAAATTCTTGCATCATTGCTGTTTTCATACCCTGGCGAGTGAACATCGGCGATTCGCCCACAGCCCACAATACCAACATTGACGACTTCATTGACTTTACCCATTTCGCACTCCTGTAAATTATTTTTACCGGGATTGAAAAATCGTGATTTAACCTTAACGTGTCATGAATAATACTTGATTTGTCAGGAAGATACAATGTTTTTATTCAGGAAGGCATGTGCAACTGCATTGATACTTCGCAGGCCAGGTAGACAGCCTGTTGCCTCCACCCTGTAAAACATAATAAATCGTAGAAAAAAACAAAAATACCATGTTGTGCATCATTGTTTTTCTATGTGTACAATTATTGAAAAATGATTTATGATGTTATATTATAATTAGAATTGCTCAATTTAAAAAATGACCCTGATGAACACATTTTCTTTCCACCGCTTCTGGAGGTATCATGTTAAATCGGATTATCCTGCAAGTTCTGGCCTGCCTGGTATTGTCTACTTCGTTAGTTGTTGCCGGGGAAATCCAGGTGATTACCGAACATACACCCATCTTGGTGTACACGGATGAAAATGGACGTGTAACCGGGCCCATGGCGGAAGTGGTGCATGAAATGATGGGACGATTATATCTTTCGGGTGGTATAAAAATTTACCCCTGGAAGCTGGCATACAAAATGGCATTAAATGAACCCCAGACAGCCCTTTTTGCAACAACACGAACCAGGGAGCGTGAAAATCTTTTCAAGTGGGTAGGCCCAATTATTATTGTCCGCTGGGGACTTTTTGCAAAACAGGGTTCTTCGATAAAAATAAATTCCCTTGAAGATGCTAAAAAAGTCGGGCCTATCTGCGAATACCTTGGCGATGCCAAGGTTGCCTTTCTTAAAGGGCAAGACTTTACAAACTTGCAGACTCCTGTTAAGGCAAGTAATTGTCTTGGGATGTTGAAAAAAGATTATGCCGCTGTATGGCTTACGTCTGATGTTGGTATGTCAATTTTGAAGAAGGAAATTAAAGAAAAATCAATGCAGCTTGATTTGGTCTACGCAATCGGAACAAAATATCTCTATATTGCATTATCAAAGGATATACCTGACAGCATTGTTTCATACTGGCAGAGAACGCTCGACAACATGAAGGCAGATGGAACGGTGGCAAAACTTTATAAATGGTACTTGCCAGAAGAAACGATTAAAGCAATCTGCGTTCCTGAACAGCCGGAATTCCCATGGAAAACAAAAAAGCAAAATGTTAAGGAGTAAAAAATGAGTATACTAAAAAAGTATGCAGTAAGTGTTTGGCTGGTATTGTTTGCAATGATTTTTGTAATAAGTGGGTGTTCCTCGTTAAATAACTACCAGACAAAGGGGGATGTCTCCCTTTTACCCTTAAAAAGTAAAGTCCGGGTTTTGCGTGATGAAAAAGGAATGGCGTACATTTATGCTGATAATATTTATGATGCAATAACTGCACAGGGATATGTGACAGCCCAG
>JAOZSB010000029.1 GCA_029939895.1 Desulfobacterales bacterium | reverse complement strand
ATCTATTTTATATTTTCTGCGAAACTGTGCAGTTCTTACTGCATCAGCTTTTTTATAACATTTAAAAAGAACATGAAAAACTACTGCCAAAGGATATACAAAAACACCCTTTAACAATCCCTTTAAAAAAACCATAATAGCAACCTAAAGTACGCTGTTCATTTTTACAATTTTTTCCAATGCTTCTTCCTGCCTTAACTTTTCGAATTCATTTTTTGTCATGGAAAAGCGAATCAAGTCGTGGTACTTTCCATTTAAAAACTCAAAGTCTTCAAGAATCGCAGTCTGCTTCATTCCGGTCTTGAGGTTAGACTTAACCGACTGCACATTCGATGCATTAACATATGTCTGGAGAATCCTCATGTTGACTATATTGAAGGAATAAACCATGACAATATAAAGAAGATCAGAGCCATATCCCTTTCCCCAGCATTTGTCTGTCAGCAGTCTGGTGTAGGAGGAGACCCTGGAAATCCAGTCGAGTTTTATTTTCAGGTTACCGATATAGGTGTCATCTTCCTTTGAAAAAATCGCCATAAAGACAAGGCTGCCGTCATTTTCACAACCATCAATATAGTTTTCAAGGTTTGAGTCGGTCTTTGGATAGAAGGACGATGGTAAATATTTAATAATATTTCGATCGTTTACAAGGTCACCATAACCCTGATCAATATATTTTTTTTCAAATGGCTTCAAATACACCTTTTCTCCAACAAGAAACGGTCTGTCCATTGACTTTCCCCCAGATTAAAAATTTTATATTCAGCCAGTCAGGCGTTTAAAAGTATTATGCCTGACTGGCCATTTAAGTTTTTCTTTTATGTCGCCATTGTCAATGCATTTTTTAATTTCGGCAAAGACCTCGCTGACGTTTGAAAAATATGTATCCACAATATCGTCTGTGTAAGCAAAAGTTGTGGGGCATGAACCGCTCGCAAGATAGCCCCTTTCGAGCATTTCCTGATTGAAAAATGTTTGAAGCTCTGTATTTTCCGGGTAATCATAGTAAAAAGAAGGAAAAGCCGGAACACCCTGAACATTTATCTTAATACTGTTTTCTGCGGCTGTTTTTTTCCAGCCCTTTTGAATCTTTTCGCCAAGATAAATAAGCTTCTCTGGAATATTACAGTCTTCCATTTTTTTGATTGTCGCCAGTGCCGCAACAAAACCGATTCTCTCTGTCCACATCGTCGAACTTATAAACGTTCCCTGGGCTGCATCCATGACGCTCCGCGTCCCTATAACAGCGGCAATTGGGTATCCATTGCCAAGGGCCTTGCCGAAAACAGCCATGTCAGGTTTTACATTGTGCAGCAAATGAATTCCACCCATGTTCATACGCAACCCGGAGGAAACTTCATCAAAAATTAAAACAGCTCCTATCCTGTCTGCAATCTCCCGCACATCCTTTAAAAAATTGTTTTCAGGGGGGACACCCCTTTGGGGCTCCATAATTATTACACCGATTTGGTCTTTGTTTTGCGCTACAATTTCTTTTAGTGTATCAATATCATTATAATAAAAGGGCAGGGACGTTCCTTCAAGAGCCTGGGGGACTCCCAGGGGCTCAAGCCCTGTCAGAAGCTGTTTGTCAAGGTTTGTTTCAGAGCTTAAATTCGATGAAAGATACCAGTCATGCCATCCATGGTAGCCGCAAAAGGCTACTTTATCTCTGCCGCTGGCTGCCCTGGCTATTCTGACTGCAATGGCGCAGGCTTCCCCGCCGGTTCTGGCGAATCTGGCCATGTCTGCCCAGTCATGTAAATCGACCAGCCTTTGCGCAAGCTCGACTTCCTCATATGAGTTCAGGGAGGACATTCCGCCATTGGCTATCGCTTCTTTGACTGCCCCATCTACATCATCGTCACCGTAGCCGAGAATACAGGCAGCAACACCCATCATGCAGAAATCAAAATAATGGTTTCCATCCAGATCCCATATTTCACATCCCTTTGCTTTTTTGTAATAGGACGGCCATCCACCCGGGAGAAACATCTCGCTCCTTTTCGACAGAAGCTGATTGCCTCCGGGTATCAGTGTCTTTGCTTTTTCCCACAATTTTATTCCACTATTACTCAAACCCGCGCCCTTTCTTTCTTATTAAGACCTGTATGTAAAACCTGTATGTAAAATCAGTTAAAAGTCAATTGTTTCCAGAGCTTTTTTGTATTCAGCCCATTCTCCAACATCAATCCATGATTCGCCATAAATCGGAAACACACCGACTTTTTTATTGAGTTTCATGGCTTTTGCAATCAAGTCCGTTATATGAAAAAATTCATTTTCCGGCACTAGTTCAATCATGGAAGGATTGAGCACATAAAAACCAGTGTTTGCAAGGAAATTATATTCAGGCTTTTCTTCAATTGTGAGCAGCCCGCCTTCTTCATCAACATCACAGATGCCGTAGGGAATCTTGTATTGCTTTAACGCAGCCACAATAGTTATATCAAAACCCTTTGTTTTGTGAAACTCATAAAGCTTACTGTAATCAGTTTTCACAATAATATCGCAATTTGTTACAATAAAAGGTTTTTGCAGCATATCCTTCATAAGGGTGATGCTGCCAATAGTTCCCAGGGGCTTGTCTTCTTGAACAAAAACAATGTTGTATGGTGCATTCTTCTCCTCAAAATATGCCCTCATGATTTTCGACATATGATTGATGGATAAATAAAACTCATTTACTCCGTAATCCAGAAACTTTTCGATTATTCGGTCAATAATGGTTTTATCGCCAATGGGAATCAACGGCTTTGGCAAAACTTTTGTAAAGGGCTGGAGGCGCGTTCCCTTTCCACCGGCCATTATCACAACCGGAATATTGAGGCTGCTGGCAGGAGGTGCTTCTATCTCGCCGTTATTAAATGCTTCGTTCCATGATATGTAGCTTATCACCTTTCTGTTACCGTCGACTATCGGCAAAAGACCGATCTTGTGCATTTTGAGCATTTGCCGTGCCATGTCTGCGTTGTATTCATTTTCCAGCAGGACTATTGGCGTGCGGTTGTAAATTTCCGCAATCGGCCTGTTTAAGTCGTAATCTCTTAGAATATGCCTTCTGATATCGCCGTCGGTCAAACTACCCAGAAGCTTTTCCTGCGCATCAACTACCAGCAAAGCTTTTTCACCTGTTGCTGACAATTGCTTTAAAGCGGCTTTTATCGATTCCTCAGCGGTTATTGAAATCTTTTTTCCTGTTTTCACTTTACTTAACAACCTTTGTTAATATATTGACAATATATTGATAACACATCGATAACATGGGCTAAACCAGTTAGATTATCGTATACCCGCCATCTACCACAATATCCTGGCCTGTAACATAAGCCGACATGCCACTGGCCAGAAACAACGTACTCCCTTTAAAATCATCAACATGGGCCATTCGTCCAAGGGGTGTTTTTTTATTATAACGCTCAACAAACTGCTTATCCTGGTTGTCGAACACACCTCCCGGGCTTATTGTGTTTACGCGGATGTCAGGTGCAAGGGTAGAGGCAAAATATACTGCAAGCTGTTTCAGGCCGCCTTTGGAAGCCCAGTATCCTGCTGGCGGATTCATATCCGTCCCTTTGTAAAGGCTTAAATCGACACCCACATTGCCGTGTATTGATGATATGAAAATCACTGACCCGTTATTTGATGCTTTTAAATATTGGGCCGTCTCCCTCACAAGCAGAAAAGCCGCAGAAAGGTTGACTCCCATTGCAGCATTCCATGCATCAAGGGCCTGGTTCTCAAGGGGGGCAATCCAGCCGGGATAATTGGTTGTGCCCATAAATCCAGCCGAATGAATAAGTATGTCGAGTCGGCTGTTCTTTTCCATGTGCTGATTCACGCCCTGTTTTATTTCCTGTTCTAACGACAGATCAGCGCCAACAGCGGATGCTCTGCCTTTATATCCTGCGGCGTTGAGTTTGTCGCACACTTTTTTGCAGACTTCCTCATCCCTGTCTAACACTGTAACATCAGAACCAAACTCCATCAATGCCTCACACACAGCGTACCCGATTCTGCCGCAACCGCCGGTAACAAGGGCGCATTGACCATCAAGACTCATCATTTCGCTTAGTTTTTTCATATCCATTTCAATATGATGTGTTAAGAAACACACCTTCAGGGTTAGTTTTGTCAGCCTTAAATATGTTTGTCAACTTGCTGTTCTTAACTGAAATACCATCTGCAATGCACTCCCTGTAAAGAGCTTCCTGCCTGTCATAGTTGGAATCATCAAACAGGGTTTCAGCATTGTTCATATCCGGGCAAAGAAGGTCGATTCTATTAAAAAAGAGTATAAAATGTATAAATGCAGCCTTAACAACAGCCTTGTTTGCCGGACTTTTCGCGCCTGCCAGCTTCAGCAGGTTTTCAAAGTACTCTTTTTCATTGTGCGAGTCCCTGGATATTCCCAATCCATAATAAGCAGAATCCCCGGCAGCAACAACCGGAATGCCGGCACAAGCAGCCTCAAAGCCTATTGTACCGGAACATGTAACAACCCCGTCTGCAACCTCCAGCACCTGGTTTATTGGAATTTTGCTTTCAGGAAAAATCAAATTTTCAAAAAAAGAAAACCTCTCCCCAAGCTTCTGTACCATGAGCTTGTTGTCAAGCCCTTTGTCTACCGGATGAAGCTTTACTACCCATTGAACATTTGAAATTTCAGATGCAAGCTCCAGGGTGCGGATCAGCCAGGAATAAAAATCTCTGTAAATCGACCATGATTCATACTTGATACAGTGCTTAAAGGCATGGCTCATTATGAAAACTACTGGCTTTTCAGGCTCCAGGCCAAGTGCCTTGCAAAACTCCGGCTTATTCAATATTTTTTCAGAACCGCCCTGGATCTTCAACGTATCAAAATCATTGGGCAGCCCCTTATAAAGTCTTTTGTTCAGATACGATTGCAGGTCTGCTTCAATAGTCTCAAGGGGAATTTTTTCATCGACAAAGTCCATGTCACATGGATTTACTTTGCGTGCATTCACGATCAATTCTTCTTTGGACTCGATTTGTTTCACAAACAATGGGTTTGAATAGATGGATACAAGAATTTTAATGTTCATGTCAAGGGCCAGCCTCGCCAGAACACCGTACCTTGTAAAGCACCTGTTCCTTAAAACTAAAACATCAAATTTGGTTTTTTTAAGTATCCTTTTATATCGATATATTCTATGGGCAGCAAAGATCAGAACAACAAATAACCCAAAACCCTTTTTGGACATTGTTCTCTGATTAAAGTATTCCAGGTAGTCATCATAAACAAGATCCCCGATTTCAATGCCGCTGGCCTGTATTTGCAGGCCCTTTGATGGGTCAAGTACTGCTTTTTTAAAAAGTATCAGGGAATTAAAAAAAGCCATGACTAGTAAAACAAAATTTTCCAGGGGCATTGTATAATAAAGCACACTGTCCGCCCCCATGATCTGTGCAAGATTTTTCATCCTTATGTTGCCTGGAGTATTGACCAGAGCCGTTGTTTTTCCTTCGTGGGCTGTGCAGTAGCACGCAGCCTGTGTTAATGCTGCTATTGCGTGGGCGGACTTGTCTGTCATGCACTCAACCAGGACTGACGGGCCAGGGCCGTGGTTTTCCTGTCTGAATGTCTGACTGGTATTTATGGTTTTTTTAAATCTTTTAAAGGAAGCAGTGCCGCAGAAAAAATGCCTGAATAATTGAAGACCGTCAAAAAAAACCGTAAACTTGAAAAACTGCCATAGTACCTGAAAAAGTATCCAAAACAACGAATTAAAACTCACCTTAATCAAAGCTCCCAGTGCTTGAGATCTATGTATCCGTTTTCAGCAATGAATTGAGCATAATGAAAATCTCTCAGCTCATCGATTTCAATTGAGTACTCTTTGGGCATGACATATCCGCAGGTGTTGGGCCCGAGGAATTTTTTCTGTTTTTCGAAATAATCCCATTTTGCCATGTAAAGACAGCCGTTCATGTAGTATTCCTGCGCCATGTCCTGCCTTCTCAGCTTCATCATCTCTTTTACTTTGTTGTGGTGATTCGTCATTTTGCCAGAATCTTCAAGGGGAGCAATAAAAAAAGATGATACTTCCGCACTCGATACACTGACAACCGAATCAGCATTTTTTTCCTGTAAAAGCTCTATTGCATTTTGAAAATCAAGACTGGTTCCAAAGGGGGAAGATGGCTCAAGGAGAAATACAATATCGTATTTTTCAGGATCGTTTTCCTTTATCCACGTCATGGCGTGTAAAACAACATCAAAGCTCGATGCAGTGTCAGTAGCAAGCTCCGAAGGTCTGATAAATGGAACCTCTGCGCCGTAACGCTTTGCTGCATCGGCAATTTCCGAATCGTCTGTTGAACAGATGATTCTCTTTGTTTTTATATTGGTTTTTAAAGCCGAGATTACCTTGTAGCCAACCAGGGGTATCCCGTTGATCTTTTTAATATTCTTTTTAGGGACACCCTTTGAGCCGCCCCTGCCAGTTACGATAAAGAGAACCGCCGGCTCAGCCATTGTCGTGCCTTTCCCCTTGTTTCAAAAGCATTTCAGCTACCTCAAAGTCAAACAGGTCATCTATATCTATTGATCTTTCTGCCGGCATTATATAGGCTACTGTACTGTTGAAATACCATGTTTTGTGCTCTTTTACAGCCTCCCACTCTGCGCAGTAAACAGCACCATTTATTTTATAATGCTGCTTTAGCTCCTGCCTGTTTACATGGGACATTTTTTCCACCTTGTCATAGGCAATAATCCTGTCTTCTCCAAGTGTAAAATATGTGGCAGGATGATGGGGAGCAGGCTTAACCCCTATAACCGATATGCTTGAGCTGCTTTCCATAAGCTCAACCGAGGCGCGAATGTCATTAGCTGTCCTCAAGGGTGATGTTGGCTGAAACATGAAAACATGGGAGTACTTCTCGTTATTTTTTTCCGCATGATCCATCGCATGCAGGACTGCGTCCATGCTGTCGGCATTGTCCGAAGCGAGGGAATCCGGCCTTTTAAAGGGAATATCCGCTCCAAATTCTGCTGCTGTATCTGCAATTTTGTCTGAATCTGTAGAGACAATCAGTTTATCTATCACCCCAGAGTTAATGGCAGCCTCAACAGAATAAGCAATAAGAGGCTTGCCGTTAAGGAGCTTTATGTTTTTACCCGGCAGGCCCCTGGAGCCTTCTCTAGCTATTACAATACCCAGAATCTTCATTTTAATATTAAAATACTTCCCTTATCAGCATAAACGCTTCTGCGTGTTTTACTCCAATTGAGCCGCCCCTGTATACTGCAAGTGCAGATATTACTTCTTTACTTCTGGGCATGGGAGACTCCTGAATTTCGTCGGGATACATCTTCATTATTTCAATTTTTCCTTCTAAAAAACCCGAAATATCTGAGTAGGCATTAGGAAGAAAAACATTCTCCGGCAGTGCCATTGATGCTTCTGTTTCTGACAAGCACTCGTACAGGTAAATGCGCTTGATAAAAGGATACCTGAAACTTTTTGTACAACTCGCCACAGCCTTTGCCGCGACCTGGTGATCCGTATGAATATCAGACCTGTTGACGGAAAAAACCCAGTCTGGTTTTATTTCATTAACGACCCTGGAAACAGCCTCCAGGATGTCCAGAAAATCAATCGAGTGAAGATGTTTAGGCCGCAGCCCGATGTTTCTCACCTCCGAGATACCATAGGCCCGGGCCACCTCTTTTATCCCATTATTTGTTCTTTTAATGACTTCTTCGCTGTAGCCGTATTCGTCCCTGACATCCGTCATAATCAGCCAGAACAATTCATGACCCATGCTCTTAAGCTTGAGCATGGTTCCCCCGCAACCAAGGGTTTCATCATCAGGATGAACAGAAACAATCAAAGTTTTCAAAACAGATATTCCCCCAAAGTTAATTCTACATCTGGTTCATATTCCTGCAGCACAATCGCACCGTCATAGCATTTTACAACGGGTGCGGCTTCAACCCTGCCAATAATTTTTCCTGGTTCAATGTTTTTGAGAACCTGGCCCTCATACTGCATAGCATCCCAGAGAATAACTGCTTTTTCTTTATGCATGAACTCAGCCCCGGGATATGGTTTTGTTAAAGCCCGCACAAGATTTAATATTGCCTCAACTGACATGCGCCAATCAATCAGCCCGTCCTTTCGCGATCTTTTCCGCCAATATGTTGCCCTGGCATCATCCTGTTCATAAGTTACAAAGGTTCCGTCAATCAGCCTGGGCAAAAAATCTTCTATCTGCTTTTGAGCAGTCTCCATAAGTTTTTTCTTGATTGTCCTGGATGTGTCGCTGCTTTTTATAATCATTTTTTTCTGGGATAGAATCGGGCCGGAATCAGCACCTTTGTCCAGGAAGAAAAAAGTTAAGGCACTTTCTTCAAGCCCCAGAAACAATGACCATATAACAGGGTGTCGTCCCCTGTTAATCGGCAGGGCTGCCGGATGTGTCCCAACAACTCCCATTGACGGTATACCAAGAAGTTCCTCTTTGAAAAGCTGTGAATAGCCAAAACAGAAAATTATATCTGGCTCTTTTTTTTTAATCCACTCCAGGGTGGGTGCGCCATTTACATCGTCTGTAAAATGCACAGGAATATTGCCAGCCTCAGCCAGGGGCGACATATCCATGAAGTCGCTGATCTCCTCTCTGGCTGCGGGCATCACTACACCTGCCACATGGCCATTATTGCGCAAAACATTTTCCAGACAATAGTAGCTGAAAGAAACACTTCCAATATAAATAATTCGCAATCGTCAACACCCCGGCCTTTATAGATCGGCCTGCTACCTGGTTTTAAACATCAAAATCAATGTCAAAAAACTCTTTTTTTATCAATTCATTCAAATTTATGTTCTTTAATATTTCTATTATTGTGCGGCTTGTCTTCCCGTCCCCGTAAGGATTGACCAGATCGGCTATCATGCCTTGAAAGTCTTTTTCGTATACCCTTTTGATAGCGCACCGGATCGACTCCTGGTCAGGCTCACAGTCGATTACGCTTTTGGGTTTCAACCGACCCTTTTGCCGGTCGCCTATGTTGACCGTGCCGATATGAAAACTCGGAACCTCAATAATACCGCTGGATGAGTTCCCCACAACCGCATCAACATACTGCAATGTAGATAAATATCTTTCCACACCCATGGTTGTAAACGCCTTTGCTTTTTCCGGGTGAGCCATGGCATAGGCATCGATCATGGTGTTGATTATCCGTCCGTTATTGTCTGCGTTGGCTTTTGTGAAGATGATTTTTGTATCTGGCTGTTGATCAAGTACTTTCAAAATATTTTCAAATTGTTCCCTGGATGTGTTTTTTTCCAGGGTCACAGGATGAAACGTGACAAGGAGGTTGCGTGTTCCAAATTCAAAATCAAGGGACTTTTCCAGATCTTCTTTGCTGAGAAGCTCCAGCTTTCTAATATTTTCCAGCCCGATTGAACCGACAGTAAATACATTTCCAGGCTGCTCTCCAAGCTGTATCACACGTTTGTGATACTCATGTGTTGCTGCAAGGTGTATATGCGACATCTTTGTAACCGTATGTCTTATCCCTTCATCTATAAGGCCCTCGGTTCGTTCGCCACCGTACATGTGGGCTACTGGTATCTTAAAAAAAAGTGCTGCAATCACAGGGGGCAAAATTTCATACCTGTCACCAAGTACTACAATCATATCAGGCTCTATCTGCTTGTAAGCGTCTGCAAAGCCTATAAGCCCAAGGCCAGTTGACTTGGTGATTCCTGCGTCTGTGTCGCTGGAAAGAAGCATTTCAACTTTACTGTCGATCACAAAGCCGTCGTTTTCAATCTCCCTGACCGTCAGCCCGAATTCTGGGGACAGATGTGCTCCGGTTACAATAAGCTTGAAGTCAATATCAGGATCTTCCTCCATGGCCTTCATAAGCCAGTAAAGGAGACCGTATTCCGCCCTGGACCCGGTTATTACGCAAATTCTTTTTTGTTTTTTATGTGTTTTCTGCATTATTACCTGCCAATAAACGTAAAATTAAATCAAAGCAAAAGGCATTGAAACCAGGAGGCTGTTTTGAAACCAGCTCATTTTAAAAATATTTTGTCAGGTCAAGGTGCTGCTCAAGGTAGCGGTATTTTCCGATTTTTGTTTTGCCAAGCTCTTCCACAATCCTGACTTCAACATTAAAACCCTTCCCGAATATCATGGAGAGACTGTCTTTAACGTATTTTTCCAGTTGCTCGTCCATGTTTACTGCTGGTGATTCAATTTGCAAAAGGATTTCCAGCTCTCCTTTTTGCTTCTGGATTACCTTGAATTCTTTAACATCTTTCCAGTCCATGTCGTTGTAATTGAAAATCGCCGGAGCAAGGGGCACAAGGCTGTCATCCCGATCAACAACATAATCCTGAATCCGTCCCTCTACCTTCTCGATTATCCTGTAATTTCTGCCGCATTCGCAGTTCTGCTCGCCCTGGATTACAATATCGCCTGTTTTGTATCTGACCAGGGGAAAATAGAAATTGTTAAAGCCCGTGACAACAAGCTCGCCCTTTTCCCCTTCATGTGTTACTTCCTCGCCATCTTTATCTATTACTTCAACTATCCCCACCTGAGGCATAAAGTGGAGGGCATCTGAAAATCGACATGGATGCCCAAGAGCGCAACCTTCGGTATGCCCGTATACATTTACCAGCCGTCCCTGGAAAGCTTGCTCTATTATAGCCCTTTGGCCATTTGTTATGTATTCCCCGTCGCAGAAAATATGTCTTATTGGAAAGTCCAGGCGGCTGTTGGATAAAAGTATCTGCCTTGCCAGGGGCAAAATCGCAGAAGGCCTTGTATGTATGTAAACCGGCCTGTACTGGTTTATTTTTTTTAGATAGGCCCCATATGTATCCCGGCTGATATGGTAGCATGACATGACAAGCTTATTATCGCCCTTCTCATACCAGTAAATACCCTTTTGGGCCTGGTTATTATCTATTGAGTCACCGTATAGCCTGATTGATTTGTACTGCCCGATTTCAAGCCCAAAAACATTCATATAGTAACTTGTATTGGCTTTGTCTCTCCCGTAGAAATCAATGTCGCAATAAACAGTCATGGGTGTGCCGGTGCTGCCGCCTGTGGTTCTGTGGTACAGTGACTTTATATCAACGCCATCAGGAATGAAAACCTGGTAATCCTTTTGCAGAACGGATTTGTCGATAAACGGAAATTTTTTGATGCTTTTAATATCCTTGAAATCCTCCCATGACAATCCAGCAGACTTCAGAAAATCCCTGTAAAATGGAACCCTGGTCTGTATGTGCCTGACCAGGTACTGGAGGCTTTTTAGCTGATAATCTTCATGCTCCTCTTTTGTCCAATACTGTGAGGCTTTCAGAAAATTGACCCGTTCGATGTATGCTGGTGTGGAAAGTGGATTCATATTTTACTTGGTGTCTGTTTTTTTAATATGCTTTATTTATTTTTAATATCTGTACTTTAAAACCTTGCGGCCATGGGCTTTTATTGTTTCCGGACTTGCTTGTTTCTCCCATTTAGAACAAATATCAGAATATGCACTGGCATCTGTAACATATTTTCCGATACAGAAATCTTCTGTTTGCTTTGAAAATCCAGCCTTGAACTTGAAAAGAGAGTCGTTTTTATCGGGCGATCTGCCCCCGCCAAAATTAATAAACCGGATGTTTTTGTGTTTGCATATTTTTGTGGCTTCATGCCTCAGCAGGTTTGCAGCTCCGGTCTTCCTTCCCTTGTCCGTTGTGGCTGACAGGAAGTAGGTGCAGTAGTCTCCCTTAAACAGCAGCACAGAGCCGCCCACTGGCTCATCATCTATATAGGAGATGCAGACCAGAAAACTCCCCCCTAGGCCCTCTGCAATTCCATCGAAATATGGTGCGTCAAACAAGTAAAAGGACTCGGCTTTGAGGCGCTCCATGGTGGTTTGATATATCTTTTTGAAAATAAACAGATGCTCGCTGGTATCCCCGGATTCAATCCTGACCCTGTTTTTTTCCGCCAGCCGGATTTTATTTCTTGTGTTGCTTTTATAGTCCCGAAACAGCTCACCAACTTCTTTATCTTCAGTATCCAGTATCACCACCGGGTTGGCCCTGATAACCTGTGGCCCATTGCCCATGGAAAGTTCATGGTTTCCGATCAAAGGATGAAATCTTATCAATCCAGCCATTATCTCTGATTTTTCGCAATGCTCTTTGAAGCAGCTCCACGCCCCCTCAAGGAACTTTTCATCCAGTTTATCAGAGGTATTCGACAGAACCCCGCCATAGCCATAGGGGGTTTCAATATCAAAAAAATCTGTCCCTGGTATTGCCGCCTTAATATATGGGAGGAAAAAAATATCACCACCCAGGCTGTAATAGAATGCTTCTATGGAATTTTCGGTTGTTTTGTATAAATTGCAGTACTCAAAAGTGAAAAAAACATCACCCTTGATGCCATCCATACACAACACTTCATTCCAGGCGGATGCATCATTGGTGCTTAAAATTCTGTAATTTCCTGAAGACATGGGGTTATTTAAAATATTCCCACAAAAGGGGTTGATCCATTTTGAGTTTGGTGTTCAGGCGCATCCCTATTATTTTTTCGGCATCACAGGGATGGATTCCACTTCCAGGACGCTTGCAGGCCAGGTCATCCTGGGTCAGCCTTGAACCCTCTTCAATATCCCTGGAAGCGACTATGCTTCTTCTGATTCCAACAATATTTTTCTTTTCAGATTCCGATGCTTTTTTTAAACCATCACCAAGCAGGGCTTCAGTATTGCGTATTTTTTGTACAAACTCTATAAGCTCAACAGGATTCAATGATGCTTTATGGTCAGGCCCGTCCATATTCTTGTCCAGGGTGATATGTTTTTCTATCACCATAGCACCAAGGGCCGCAGCAGCAACAGCAGCCTCGTAACCAAGGGTATGGTCGGAAAAACCGACTTTCACACCAAATGCGTTCTTTAGCGTAACCATGGCCTTGAGGTTGATCTCTTCAACAGGTGCAGGGTATTCAGATACACAATGTAAAACAGTAACATCGTCATTGTGCTTTCTTATTACATCCAGGGCAGTCTCAACATCACCAAGAGAACTCATTCCCGTTGACAGGATCAATGGTTTCCCGGTTTCGGCCATCATTTCCAGAAAATGAAGATTTGTCACCTCGGTTGAAGCGATTTTGAGCAACGGCACATCCAGAACATTTACTACAAAATCGAGGCTTTCCTGTCCGTCTGCTGTTGTAAGGAAAGTAATATTCGACTTTTGTGCATACTCCTTTATCTTCACAAAATTTTCAAAAGCCATTGCAAGGTTGCAGGTGATGTCATACCTGGTTTCGCTTTCTGGTGAACTTTCCTTGAGGTAATCGACTTTTTCTGCATAAATTCCAGTGCATTCACCCGGCTTGAAGGTTTGAAACTTGACAGCATCGGCTTTTGCTTCACATGCAGCATCAATAAGCCTGAATGCATTATCAAGACTTCCGTTATGATTAACACCTGCTTCAGCTATAATATATACGCCAGCCTGTTTCATAAATTTTTTTACGCCCCATCCATTATTGCAGTTTTGCGGCAGATGATTATCCATTCTTTGATTTCATTTGCCCTGTTTTTGTCACTGCGGTTGACAAAATCTATGCTCTCTATATTAAAAACCCCATAAAGCGAGTCTATTTCAGCTTCTTCGGTGAATCGCACAACACCGTAATTGGTTCTAAGCGCCCCCCCGTGGAGTTTTGTGTATGTGTTTTTTTCACCCTCAAGCTTATCGCCCATGCCGTCACCTGAAGTACCGGTCATGAAGGTTTTTGAATAAAAAAGCCCGCCCGGCTTTAAAACCCGTTTTACTTCATTGATAATTTTCAGGGAATCAGCAAATGTATTCGAGTAAATGCATTCATTGTCTATGACACAGTCAAACAAATCCGCATCCCAAGGGAGTTCCATGACATCGCCTACGTGGAGGCTTGCTGAAAGACCGTTTTTCGTCAGTCTTTTTTCTGCCTTTTCAACCCCGACACTGCTGCCGTCGATACCAGTCACATCAAACCCTTCCCGTGTCAGGAACCAGAGGTTCCCACCGGTTCCGCAGCCGATTTCCAGAATTTTTACTTCCTCCCTTTTTGGAGAGCCGAAAAAATTTCTTGCAACAAACCGAATCAACTCCTCGCAGGGATATTTACCCCAGTCTGTTTCAGTGAAGATATTATCCCAGTTTTTATTCCACAATGAAATCACCTTGATTTTTTGGTAATGCAGTTCGTTTTTTTTCGTACTGATACTGTTTACTTCTCAGCACGAACCCCGCTTGGCAGGCATACCAGCCGATCCCGCAGCCACCTGGCGTTATCCAGGGAACCAGTCTGGCAATTGGAATAGATGGAAAGCTCGCTCATCAGCTTCCATGCCGGTCTTGTCATTACACCTGCTGCGTTTGTTTTTTCAAGAAAATCATCCCTTGATTTTGCATCATCAAGTGCAATCGTACACAGCCAGTAATTACTTGTTGTACACTCTGGTTCTTTTATAAATTCGCACCACTCCTGTGATGCAAAAAAGTCTTCGTATGCCTGGGCAATTTTCCGTTTTTCTTTAAGAATTCCAGGCAGCCTTTCCATCTGAGCGCAGGCCATTGCTGCATTAAGGTTTGAGAGCCGAAAATTGTAACCTATTTCGTCATGGTCATATTCCCAGGGATGGTCTATTTTCGCTGTTGTGGTTAGGTGCTTTGCATGACGTGCCAGTTTTTCATCACTGGTTACTACAGCACCGCCGCCACCGCATGTGATGGTCTTGTTGCCATTAAAACTAAAAACCCCAACATCACCAAATGTTCCGCAATGCCTGTCATTGCTCCATGAGCCAACTGCTTCTGCTCCATCTTCAACAACCGGAATTGACCAGCACCGGGCTGTCTCAACAACCTCTTTAATTGCACATGGATGACCAAATGTATGCACAGGCACAACCGCGGCAATACGCCGGCCAGTTTTTTTATTATATGCCCCATCATCTTTTATGACGGCATTTTCCTGCAAAAAACTTTCTAACGCACCAGGGTCAAGCCCCATTGTATCTTTATCTACATCAACAAAAACAGGCACTCCCCCAAGATGGGAAATCGCATTTGCTGTTGCAACAAATGTTAACGGCTGGGTAATAACCTCTTCATTGAATTGAACACCAACCAGCCTGAGACCTGTTTGCAGTGCTGTTGTCCCATTTACCGTTGCTACACAATGCACAGCCTTTGTATATGTCGCCAGATCATTTTCAAACCGATTAACATATTCCCCCACGCTTGAGACAAATGTTGAGTCTATTGCATCAAGAACATATTCCCGGTCAATTTCGTTAAATGTCGGTGCATGTAAAGGAATAAAGTCTTCTGACCTGTAAAGGGTCTGAACAAATTTTATCAGGTCATTATACATTGTAAATGTCGATTTTATAGCGTGAAAGATTTTCCGGCTTTGTAAACCAGTCAATGGTTAACTGCAATCCGTCACGAATTGAGTATTCCGGCTCGAATCCTGTCAGATCTCTGATTTTGGTATTGTCGCACCACAGCCGAAAAACCTCTGATTTTTCTGGCCGTATACGCTTTTGTTCTGTAATAAACTCCACATCAGAATTCATTAGCTCACGAATGATATTGAGTGTATCGCCAACAGAAATTTCAAAATTAGAGCCGATATTAACAACTTCACCGATAGTCTTCTCTGACTCAGCCAGTGCAATTATCCCCTGGCAGGTATCAAGAACATAATTAAAATCCCTGGTAGGAGAAACATCGCCAAGTTTGATTTTCTTTTTTCCTGCTGCAATCTGGGTAATGATTGTAGGAATCACAGCCCTTGCGCTTTGCCGAGGCCCATAGGTATTAAAGGGACGGGCAACGGTGACGGGAAGTTCAAATGCAGAATAAAAGCTTAATGCCATGCTGTCTGCACCGATCTTGCTGGCAGAGTAGGGCGATTGGGGCTGCAAAGGGTGCTTTTCATCAATTGGAACGTATTGAGCTGTTCCATAAACTTCCGAAGTAGAAGTAATTATAACCCTGGAGCATTGATTTTCTTTGGCTCCCTGACAAATATTTAGGGTTCCTTTTGTGTTGGTATCAACATAACTGTCTGGAGCAACATAGGAATAGGGAATTGCAATCAGGGCTGCCAGGTGAAAAACAGTATCAATATCCTTTGTAATTTCTTTGCAGAAATGGGGATCACGGACATCACCGCAAACGACCTCTAAATTAACATCCGGGCATACTTGTTCCAACCAGCCCCAGTCATTAAAGGAGTTGTATTGGCTTAAAGCCCGAACACTGCAACCATTTGAAATAAGCATTTCCGTAAGATGAGACCCTATAAACCCATCTGCACCGGTTACAAGTACCTTTTTTCCTGATAACGATGTTAAGCTATCCTTCAACTGGTTCCTTTCTCAAAATCATACCTGTATGTTTTCAAAAGTTTTTTCTTATCAGGTGAAATTGTTACATCACCTTTAATACAACAGCTTTCCAGAACATCAGTCCAATATCTGTTTGTGTTCACATGGGCCGGAAAAAGATCAGATGCTGCATCGTATTTATCAATTTTTTTCCATGCACTAATGGTGTCCTCTACTTCGACCCCCTGGGGGCTGATGCTTATCCTGCGCTGCCATTCGACCCGCTTGTCGTTTGAGCCGAGAATATATTTTTTTCTCAATAGAACATCAATAACTCTGGTAATAAATTTCATCCCCGCAAATACTGCCAGATACAGGCTGACCAGCCCTCCTTTGGCTCCGGCAAGGGGGAGAAGATAATTCCAGTGTTTCATATATCCAGAAGCTGATATGGTCAGGGTTTCCCCTTTTTCTTCTATTCCAACTTTTACATCAGGATTAAACCCGGACGAGGAAAACACACTGCCACCGGCCTTTATTGATAAATTGTTGCAGCACCAGGTCTTGGAATCGGCAGAAGATATTCTCAGGTTTCCGCCCCGTTTCAGAGACACCTGCAAAGTGGTATCTTTTGATTCAAGTCTTTTTACAAAAAAACCTGCCTGCTCCAGGTTCAGGTCGCCCGGGGGGTGTGCCTGATCCTCCACCGTTAATACCGGCTTGGAATAATAGTACTCCACACAGGTTGAAACATATGTGGCAAGGTAACGGTCATCCATGCTGTTAAAGGTTACCAGCTCTTTTTTGTCCATACCTTTTTCGATTATGCTCAGAAGATGACTGCATCCGGCAGGGTCTTCTTCAAGGAAACAGCTTATCCCATAGGGGAAAAGAAAGCCGGTATTTCTGCTTCCGAGCCTGACTCCAGAGGGGGAATGCACAGACAGCGCAGACTTGAGCAGGTTTATTGAAGAAAGGGCGATTTCATTGACCTGATGATTGACCTGCTGATTTGTCCCAGTTAAATTTTTTTTAATCCGCCCAAGATAATCAAGGGCCACCGTTGTGTAACCTGGATCAAACCCTCCATACTCGTAGAGCCAGCCTTCCTCTCTGTCCATCATCGAATGTGTTGATTGTATCAGGCTTTGAGCATGTGTCAGAAAGGATTCTTTGTTTAACAGCACGGATGCTGAAACAAGAGCTGCTGCTGCTGCGCAGTTCTGGTTTGCACAAAAATCAGAGCTTTTACTTGAAAGCCAGTCTGCTGATTTTTCAACTGCACGGCAATAAATATCAAAGTCTTGTTTGGCTGCCTGGCTGCCCAGAATAATCAGTGCCTCTGAAACATGATAAAGTGAAAATGCCGTCCCAATGAAACTCGATTCATTCTGGTAGTTTTCCTGAAAAGAGCCGTCTTTGTTAATGCTCTTTGCCCAGAAGTCAATCAAAGCCAAACCAGCCCGCAGGTCTGTTTTTCGTTCAGAAACTTCTCCGCCTGCATTCTTCCACCACAGAGCAAAAATCAGTGCTGTGTTCTGAAAGGTCGAAACAGGGAAAGTTTTAATACTTCTGTAGTGCCAATAATCCCTGTCTGCACACCCAAAGGTAGGGGACAGCGGATCAAGGTCTATGAAACTTAAAAACCTGTCCCTGAACTCTAATGCGCTCAAATCAGTTTGGTTAGTATCTGGTTTCAAGGTATACTCTATTTTTTATTTCAGGATTTGACAACAGGCTTGAAATTGTACTCAGGCTTTGTCTTCTTTGGCTTTGAAATCGCCTTCCAGGTTGTTCTAAACAGCTTGAATGCCCTTCCTGTTACATCCAGGGGAAACAGGCCGACAGCCTGACGGGCAAGGGTGGTTGAGCCGATCTCAAAGGCAGTCCCCACAACAGCCCCCATAATATTTCTTTTTAAAGGGATGTCATCAATTTCAAGGTTGTACTCAGGGATGTCTCTCCCAAGCCTGCGCCACATCTGCATTCTGACAACAGCACCTATTTTTTTGTTGTCAATTGTATGGGAGTGCATGGTCAATACTTCCCGGCGTTCCAGGGTTTCATCGGATACCAATTCACCTTTTTCAAGGCACTCCTCAATCATTTCCTCACCTGCTTTTGTGCGGCTGATAAAAAGGGAAAAACCCTTTCCCCTTTCCTCATATTTTGGTGCCCAGGCATCAGCAGCCGATATATCGGCAAATTCGTTGGTCAGGTCAAAACAGACCTGGCAGCGTTTCACGGTATAGAACATGGTCATGTAATTTGCGTAGAATTTTTCGAGCCTGAATTCTCTTCCATTCGAAAGCTTTACCAGCATGTAGCCGGGCCATTCACCTTCACGATATTTGATCTTTTCTATCAGTGATAAATCATGCACATCAAACTTTTTAAGATAGTCAATTATAGATGAAAAATAGTTTATAGAACCGCAATAGGAGCCTATGACCAAAGAAATATTTTTTACACTTGGATGATCTATACTCTGGAGTTTCCTGATAGACTGAACCTGACAGGGAAGTCCCACATAGGCATATTTGCCGTCTAAACCTGCGATCTTGTCCAGGGCAGTATTTACAGGGGCAAGACAATACTTACTCTGGGCGGTCATGGGCAGATCATCAGCCGATCTGATAACAACAGCCCTGGGCTGCAAGGGGGCATCTGGTGAGTCAATAAGCGTCAGGACTCCATCGATTTTGTTTTCACGAAGTAAATAATCAAGTATACCTGAAATTACTCCTCCGCTTGAACCACGTCTGCGTATTTCAGAGTCAGCAGCATAACCAATGTGATGGCTGATTGTATGGCCAAGGAGATAGTCCGGGGGCTGCGCACCAAAAACACTGTCGTACATTGCTGGGAAATCAACATGCTTTCCTGTGCAGGCTGCCACGCATGGTGCATCACAGTCCATGCATTTATCGGCTGCACTGTTCTCGATTTTCGGCAAACAATCGCCAAGGGGATCGTTTATAAATACAATCTTTTCCGGGCAAACTCCAACGCAGGAACCGCATCTGGTGCATAATCCCGGGTCAATTACTTCTTCTTTGAGATATTTAAAATCGTTCATTTTGAATTGTTCTCTATTTTTTACAGGGAATTCGAATTATAGTCTTTTTTCAACGACAATAGTTTACTTTTTATATTACTCATTTCCCAGGGTATATAACTTACAACTCCGTATAATATTACGGTTAAAAAGATGCAGCCGGAAAAAACAATTGCATGCTCCTTGCCGATCCCAAATTGCCCAAAAAGATAGATAAGGGCCATTTCCCTGGTTCCAATGCCTGAAATTGTCACGGGAATCAGCGTAATCAGCCCAACAGCAGATGTAATAAAAAGTACCTGGATAAATGAAAGGGACAACTGGAAGGAGATGGAAAATAAAAAATTCTGAAATGCAACCACCAGCCACGAGGCAAACGAAATCACAATCAGAAACATAAACCCCTGCCAGCTTATACTTTTAATTAAGTTAAGCATGCCTTCTTTTTCTGGTGAGTTTGACTTGTCTGCCTGTTTTTTCTGAAACTTTCTGAATACAAAAACACAAACTAAGGTTAGCAGTAATGCCGCAAAAACAAAAACCCACAGCGTTTCATTCCAAAACCCCTTAATAAAAACCATGCTTCCCAACAGTGCAATCACTACCATGACAGCAATATCAAGGAGTCTGTCCAGAAATACCGAAAAAAATGAAGGCCAAAGGGCCCACCCTTCATTTCTCATATAATTGATTTTTATAAACTCTCCGACACGACCAGGGGTTACAATGCCAAGCCCGAAACCCGCTATGTAAATCAATAAGCCTTCCAAAAACGGGAAACCCATCTTCCCGTAACGGCTTATGGTGTACCATCGGTAATACCTGATTATCACCGCAAGAAAAGTCAGGGGCAGAGCCGCAAAAACCATCCATACTCCTGCGCCTTCCTTTATTATTGATCCGACTATGGTAAAATCTACATTCCTGAAAATGAGAATAAGAATTATCAATCCTATAAATCGGTACAAATGCCTGAAAACTGACTTTGACAAACTATTGTATATTTTTTTCAGGTTTTCCCCAAAACCGCCCATGAATCTTCCTGCCTGTCTTCGCAGAGACTCTATTATAAAAGAGTCTCATTTACTTATCGCTATCTGGTTTTCTCAAAAGTAGAGCTACCTTATGGCATCGCCACAGGGCCGCGCCTTGCTTAACGGCATGCCGCTGGTCATATTCCATTCCAAGCTGGTACAGCTTGTCGCCAACTGCCTTAAGCCCAGGAATCATGGATAAAAAAATACCACATAAACTCATCCCCCAAAAACCGCTGATCTCATCATAATTAAAAAATTTCTCGATTGTTTTGAAGGCTTGAACATTAAAGGGATACTCCCAGTCCCTGTTGGTCTGAAATATCCGGTAAAATCTCCGCCACAACTGGGTCACCTGGTTGGTCTGCATTGGGTCAATCGAGATGACCACTCCCCCTGGCTTTAGAACCCTGTGCAGCTCTTTGCAAAGGGCTTCCAGGTCTGCAAAATGATGTAAAACCCCTGCTGCATATACCATATCAAAGGATTCATCTTTATACTGGTTGTTTAAAAAATCACATTTTTCAGCGTAAACCCTTTGTGAAAAAAGGTTAGCCTCAACAAGCCTTTCATTTAGTTTGTTTATCGCCACCTGGGATAAATCAATTGCAATATAATCCGGGCACTCTCCAGCCGCCCAAAGCCCAAAGGGTGTTCCTGCCCCGCAACCCAGATTCAGAACGTTTTTGTGGGAATTTTCTAAAAACCATTTTTTATGAATATTTTTTATTTTTTCTTTGGATGACGCACTCGACCCTGTCTCAACAGCCTTTACCTTGAGCCTGAATCTGTACCAGAAGCGCATCAGGGAATTTCCGGTTTTTACACCGCCCTTTTTATGCAGTTCATCATAAAAAGACCCTTGTTTTTCATTTATCGAAGAATTTGTTTCCATTTTTTATAATGCAGGATTGTTTAAAAGGACATTAACTAACAGTACGATGCAGTCAATAAGTTTACGTGCTGGCCCTAAGCGAAATTAAGCTTTATCGCATCAAAGGTAGACTCAATATGACTCTTTGTAGAAGCACCAACCACCATTGATTTTACGTTAGGCAACCCAGCCAGATACTCATAGGCCTCTGGCGGTTTTAAATAGCCGGATGCAAGGGAACCCATGGCAACCGCTTCAAAATTATATTCCGCAAGGGTTTTTTCACAGGCTTCCCTGGAAGGGTTCATCATGTAGCCTGCCTTGTTGATGTGGGTCATCACAAGAGGGTTCTCAATTCCATAGGCGGTCAGCTTCTCCATGAGAAAGCCTGGATTCTTTGTTGTAAAGGCTGGCCTTGCATTATATTTTTCACTTATATAATCACAATATAGGTGGAATACTTCTGGAAAGTCGAGTCCAAGAGCCAGATCAGTTAAAACATCATGTAAAAAAACCGCCTTTACATTCAAGCCGTTAAAAGGGGCGAGTTCTATATCCATCAAAGTTTTAAGCAGGGTGAGAAAATCCTTTGTCAGCACCCCTTTGCCGCCTTTAACCACAAGGCTGAATTTATCACCAATGCTTGTTCCGCCTATCATCTCCAGAACCACGTTAATCAACCCTTTTTCATTTGAGCTACGTATATATTTTGCTATATATGGAAGAAGGGGGTAAAAACCGAATTCGCTTTCCGAAAGAGAACTGTTTTTTATCTCATCCAGGATCATTGGAGCCCTTGGGTGGGTTGAAAGCATCATTCCGCCAGCACCGTTTTCTCTGGCGCAATCAATAAGGCCCATGATGTTTTCCATTTTATTGAAATACTGCTCCCGCTCAACACCCTTGCCGCTAGATAGATGGTTAACACCGAAAAACTGATTATGCCCGAGAATTATCCTGTCGATATTTTTATCCATTTTATTCCTGCTTGCTGAATTTTTTGAAACTATACTTGGTTCGATGTTTTACTTTTACTAAAAAAAGCATTATTTAAAAAGGGCCA
>JAOZSB010000028.1:4421-22445 GCA_029939895.1 Desulfobacterales bacterium | reverse complement strand
ATCTTCCATTTGATTCAGGCACTCAAAACCGCAGGAGGGAAACGATTTATCATAGACGCACCTGTAGCAGTATGGCGACTCTGCCTTGAGGGTTTCAAAAAGCAGGTTTTTGTATACTGCATGAAACAAATCAATACCGCCGACACTTACAGAGCCGATGGTATCGCCATGATAGGCATTATTGATGGAAATAAATTTTGTTTTTTCTGTATTTCCAGTCTGCTGCTGGTACTGGAAAGCAATTTTGATTGCGATTTCAATTGCAGAGGAGCCACTGTCCGAGTAAAAAACCCTGGCTAAACCCTCTGGTGCGTATTCAACAAGTTTTTTTGCCAGCCGGACAGCCACAACATTTGAAAGCCCCAGCATTGTGGAATGGGCGATCCTGCCGAGTTGATCCTGTACTGCAATATCCAGCTTTTCCTTTCTGTGACCATGCACATTTGTCCATAGAGAAGAAACTCCGTCAATATACTCCTTTCCATAAATGTCTTTTAAAATACATCCAGATGCCTCTTCAATAATTACTTGATCCTGCTTTGTATGTTCCTGCATCTGCGTAAAAGGGGGCCAGATATATTTTCTATCATCAAGCTCAAGCTGTTTATTTCGTTTCTGCATATTATCCAAAATATATGTCCTTCCAAACCTGATTATTTTTAATTATTGAAACCACGCCCTGGTGCACGGCCCGAGTTCAGCGGTTATGCCAGTTGATAGCTCATGCGTTGTTTTTTTTAACAGTTGTTGAACACAACAAAGCAGGAGCGAATTAAAATTGCTATCACAAGCAATTGTGCATTGCTACTTTCTTTTTCTTTAAACACAAGAATATGGTTTGATCATCCTTGCACTTGAAGGTGTTTTTTGGGTTCATTATTTGTGGATACGCATTTTGTGAATAAAAAATATGTGAAGAAAGGGGGTTGAATAGCCTGGTATGTCATATGTATTTTTTTGGTGATGAATTTTTTAAAAAAAAATGTAATCAGGATGTATGGACGCAGTAATCTGTCTTGCAACCATTTTTCTGGCGGGGTTTTTTTTTATTTTTGATGCTCCCCTGACAGGCCCAAAAATCTGAATCCAGGACACGCCTGGACAATGATCAGCCGGCTCAGGAAAATCCCTTTGGTGCAGCGCAGGTTGAGGCAACACCTTTATTGCCGATAAAACTGGTTGAACTCATCAGTTTTTTTACTTTTTTTTCACCGCATTCCGGGCAGTCTACATTATCTTCTTCTCCGGAAAATACGATTCTTTCAAATTCATGGCTGCATTTTGCACATTTAAATTCAAATATCGGCATAATAAAACTCCCTGTAATTTTAGTATTTTTGTTGCATGGATCATACTCGAACCATGTATTTTAATTGTTATTCTCAAACCTATAGAGACTGTGTCGAATAAAGGGTTACACTGTGCGTCACATGAAGATACCACGCTGGCTTTATTCAGGCAGGATAAATACCTGTAAACCCAAAAAGGCTTGACATTTACACGACATAAAGGTATATAATATTTTGATTAATTTATCAAAACAAAAACTTGGGAGCATTCAAATGCGGAAAAACTGCTTTTTAATTGTGGTTGCAATCTTCGTAACCCTTTTGTTCACCTTACCCTGCTTTGCTCAGGAAGCTGAAGAGGCTGCTGAAACAAGTATTTACTACACTGTTCAAGAGGGCGACACCCTTTGGGGACTTTCACAAAAATTCAGCGATTCTCCCTTTGAATGGCCAGACCTGTGGAAAAACAATGAAAACATTGCAAACCCCCATTGGATCTATCCCGGCCAAAAAATCAGGCTGTATTATAAAAAAGACTATATCCCAAAACCCAAGGCAAAAATTTCTCCTGTTGAGCTTGGAGAATCACAGGCAGAAGAAGCTCCCCCGGTCTATTTCAGGTATACTTCCATAAACAAGGCCGGCTTTATTAAGAAAAAACCAGCGGAAAGTTGCGGGGCCATTTTTAAGGTTGATAACTTTTCAAAAACAATAAGCATTGGCGACACGGTTTACATCCGCTACAAAGAAGGCTGCAAGCTTGAAAAAGGAAGCTTTTACACCCTTTTTGAATACCTGGAGCCAACACGAAGCACTTCTGTAAATAAAGAAATTGGCTATCAGCACTACATGAAAGGGGTGCTGAAAATAAGCAGCCTGAAAAAAGATTTTGCCACTGGAATCATAATTAAAGCATACAGGGGCATAAACCTTGAAGATCGCCTGATGCCTTATGTTGAAAAATCTCCTCAAATTGAGGAGGTGCCAAGCGTCAGCAACATGTCCGGAGTTGTGACTATTCCTGAAGAACACAATATGTATTTTGGCGAAAATGCAATAGCCTTCATAGACAAGGGCAGCAAAGACGGCATAAAAGCCGGCCAATATTACAGCATTTACACTCTTGAAAAAGGCAAACTGGAAAAAGGGCAAAGAAGGGCCAAGGAGCTGATGCCAGTCGATTTTGCAAAATTGATTGTTCTTTTTACTGAAGAAGATACCGCAACTGTTCTTGTTATAAAATCACTTAAAGGGGTTTTTCCTGGAACAAAATTCAGAACCCCCATCGAGGAAGAAGAATAACTTCATTTTTAATAAGTAAAAAAGCTTGATTGTTACTGTTGCGAACAAAAAAAATTCGATGTGGTGATTCACATCGAATTTTTTATTATTTATACTTTTTGAGATGTCTTGAACCTGGACTTGCGAGCTGGAAAGATCCTGAACCCTGAACTTGCGAATACAAAATGAAAATTCTGGTAGCAGATGACAATGTTGTTTGCAGAAAAAAGCTGGCTTTTTTTATTATGAAACGCGGTTATGAAGTAATTTCTGCAGTTAATGGAGAACAGGCGTGGGAGCTATGGTTGCGGGAAAAACCAAGCATAGTTTTTACGGATCTGAATATGCCTGGCATAAATGGAGATGAGCTGTGCTTCAGAATTAGAGAAGCCGAAGAAACAGCCTCATTCATAGTGCTGGTTACCGGAGAAGAATCAGGTGGAATAGCAAAAAATGCAGAGTTTGACTTTGTTTTGGATAAAAACTACTCAAAAGCCGACCTTTCCTCACTCCTCAGCAGAATTGAGCAACATTAGGAAGTACTTTAGAAATACTTTTCATCGTGAAATTTTCACTAAAAAAAAGCTGACGCTCGGCAACGGGCCTTATCAATGCCCTGGTGCATCAGTTAAAGGCACTGCTGGATTCTGTAATTTTGGTTTTTGTTTCATCGCATATCTTTATTATAACTTCTTGAGAAACATCTATCAGCTCAAGTGCATCCAACTCTTCTACACTGCCTTGTGATTCAACCAGGCCAAGCCCGGATGCATCGGCCAGCTGCTCTGCAATATGGAGAACCAGAATATCTTTATCCGTGTTTTTATCAAAATTGTCATCCCTTTGTCTGGCGATCAATTCAATAAATGATTCAGGGAAATCCCAGTGTTTCAGGGTTATCAGGGTCAGGTCATGGGCGTGTGCTACCGTGCTTTTTATAATCTCGTCTGTATCAAATGAGTTTTTGTCGGAGACCATTTCACCTATCACCCGCAGCAAAATTGTTTGACCAATATCATGAACAATACCAAGGGTGAAGAACATGGAGCTTTCCGGCAAGTCAAGCTCAAAGGCCAGATCTTTGGCAATGCTTGCCGTGGCAAGGGAATGCAGCCACAGTTTTTCGAGCAGTGCTTTAAACTGCGTATTTTTTGTATTATAAATACTCTTGTTTGAAATAGTAAAAACCAGGTTTTGAACTTCTTTCAGGCCCAGCCTGGGAATTGCTTCCTTGATGGTGACAATATAGGTGGCAGCCCTGTAAAAGAGGGAGTTTGAGATAGAAAGTATCTGTGCTGAAATAACAGCATCTGTCTCAATTACTTTTGCCACATCCTCGCTGGTGGAGTAAGGATTTTTTACGACTTTTTCAACTTCCTTTACAATCGTGGGCAGGACAGGCAGGGTGATTTTTTTTGTCTGGATGCCATCAGCAATAAACTCTACAACCTCCTCTATTGTCTGCCTGGTCTCCGAGGAACCATCTGAAATGTCAGGAAGCGATACCAGCTTTTCTTTTTTATCCAGATAGTCTATGGCCTTTGTTAAATTATCAAAGCAGTTTTCACTAAAATCAACAAAGCTGAATTTATAAACGCTTTTGCCCTCCAGGGTCTCTGCACCTAAAAATTTCGCCATTGCAATGTGCGGGATAATGTCGTCAATGAGTCCTCCTGAAATCATTTTCAGGTTTATTTCAACCCGCAGTTCTTCGCCGTCCTCAATGGGTTTGCTGCAAAAACAACTGAAACCATCAAGGGATATTGTATTATATTTGGCAAGTTTGAAATCATTTCTATCCAGAAATTTTACATAGGTTGATTTTTCGAATGAATAATCAGGGGTCACATTTTGCCTGGAATTATCTTTTTCCTGCTCCATTGGTCACCACTCTTTATGATTGAAAAATATTTGAATTTATTAATACCATGTTTGAGGTAAAAAGCCACCATTGATTTGATTTTTTTGAGTTTTATCGGGACGGAAAAGCATGGCAAAAAAGGGCCAGGGTTCTTTAATATAAACCAGTGGGAGAATTTCATGGCTGGCATTTTTGGAAATCAAAAAAATTCACTATTTATCAGTTTTATATAATCTTCATGGTCAAATTGCATGGAACGTTGAACCCGGTTATATGACTCCATGAGCTGTTTACCCCTGGGATATTTTTTTGAAATTGCAACAACGACCTCTACAGGCGAGTCTGGAAGCTCAATGATTTTGATTTTATCTTCAATGCCAAGTCGATTGGCCACAAAACGCAGTGTAAAGGCATTTAAATCATGGGCGCCATCTGAATACCCTTTGACCACCCTGAGTAAAAACATTTCCCAAATTTTCTTCTGGTTTGGGATTATGTATAGTTTCAAATGCCTGGTGTTATTTTTGATGAATGGAGAAGCTGGAATATTTTTATGCCAGTCAATTTTATAGCTTCTTATGTCATTGATGGTTTCAACCTTATCAAGGGGGGAATTTTTTTTAACCGCCAGAACTGGCTGCGCATAATGATAGTGCTGGTCAGGAAAATAGAGGAACTCTTCCCATTCTGGATTTCGAATAGCATGGGGATAAATCTCCAATTCTCCACGCTTCAGCATTGCCAGCATCCTGGAAAAAGGCAAGGGGCCTACCCATTCGATATCAAAACCCATTTTTTGAGCAACCATGGAAAAATAGGCAACGGTTGCACCACGAACAACTCCCTTGTCGGTTTTATAGTGGTGAGGAGGGTGCATGAAATAACCTGCCCTCAGTGTTTCTGCATCAGAAACAGCAGGAAATGACACAAGGGTAAGTAAGATAAAAGTTGCAATTACTTTCATGCTACAGTTCATGCTCCCTCCCTGTTTTATTTATGTCGGACGGCTTACTTGTGCTGGTTTGGCTTTTTTAAAGCTATTCCTACACTGAATGGAACAAAAAACTGGGCCTTCAGGTCAGGAAAACGCTTGAACAGGTATTCTTTGATTTTGTTCAAGTCGCCGCCAGCCATGTCAAAGGCCTTGTTTGCTTCATTAAGGTAGACAATATTATTGTCGATAACCGCAGTGGTTGTTGCTGGTTCACCGTGTCCGCCAAGAAACCATTCATAGTCCTTGTACTGCGCCTTCAGCTTTTCCAGCGTGGAAATCCATACATTAAAGCTGTCGTGACCCATGTAAAGATGGCAGTTGCTGTAAATAAGATCCTGCACAATAAGGGTTTTAAGTTCTGGCAGGGCTATTACCAGTGCATTGCCAGACTCTGAATTTTGAAATTGTGAAAACTCAAATGTAAGTCCGCCAATTTTTTCTGTTCCTAGTTTTACAGTACCTGCAAAATTGGGTATTGCAGCAGGCTTTCCTTTCTTTTTGATAATTGCAGGGCCAATTTTTTTAACAAAACCGATCACGCCCTCCAAAGCATATACCTTTGCATCCTGAAAAGCGATTGAGCCAAACCAGTGGTCTGGGTGTTCGTGGCTCAGGTATATCCGGTCGACTGGCTTGCCAAGGCTATCAACATATGCCCTGAATTCTTTTGCAAAAGCTTCCACAAACTGCATGTCAACCAGAACCAGTTTGTCTTTCAGCTCGATGACATGGGATGTATTTGCTGCTGCTTTAAAGGGAGCCATGTAGGTGTGGATACGGGCGATTCCATTGCCATTATCATAAATAAACACCTTGCCAGCCATTTTTGCGGGTGCTGCTGCAAAGGCTCCTGTGGATAGAAAAAATAATACTGCAATTGCCATGATGATTGAAAACTTAAATTTGTGCGACATGTTTATCCTCCTGGGATATTATGTGAATAGAAGTGAAATCAGATTGAAGGCAGAGTCTGAAGCTGGTGGTGTCATCGAAGAGTAGCAGCAAAGCAGCAAAAACAATTTATATCAAATTGGATTATTTATACTTTAGCAGAATACCCTTACGGAGTCAAGGCAATCAGTCTGATTTCGAAAAAGGTATTTATATAGAAGATTTGACTGGTTTGAAAGGGACTATTCAGAGTTTAAGTGGTACTTTTTTCGGATGCTGGAACGAAAGTCCAGGGGGCTTACCCTGGCTTCTCTCTTGAAAAATCTGCCAAAATATGAGGGATCTTCAAAGGCGAGGCGATAGCCTATTTCAGCTACACCAAGGTCTGTATGGGCAAGGAGACGCTTTGCCTCCAGTGCGACTTCCTGCCGTATGGTGTTGCCCGGCGATATGCCTGTCATCCTTTTAACAACATCGCTCAGGTGTGCCACGCTGACCCCTAAATTATCTGCATAATAATTAACAGTGCGGTTTGCAGTAAAATCTTTGGAAACAAGCTGCTTAAACCGTCGAACAAGGGATGCACCGTCTGAGTGCCCGGCAGAGTCAGCAGGATGCGAGTCCACATTGGCAGCATCATGCATGCGTTGAGCCTGGACAAAAAATATTTGCAAATAAGCTCTGATTACCGATGCCATGCCAAACCCCCTTGTCACGGTTTCATGCTTCATTGCTTTAATCAAAAGGGCGAGTTCTTCACTTTGCTTTTCCGACAGATGCAAAACAGGCTTATCAATAACACTGTGGAAAAAGCTGAACTCATGGGGCATGAGTTGATTAAGGGCAGAGGCAAGTAAAAACTCCTCGGTAATTAATAGTACATTTGCTATTGGAGGGGCTTCATGATCCCAGTAATGAACCTGGCCCGGAGAAATAAAGTAAATAACCGGCGGTTTATGAGGGTACGGCACAAAGTCAATAAAATGGGTTCCTTTACCGCCTGTGCAAAAAATTACTTCGTAGAAGGTGTGCCGGTGCGGCTGGGTGTTTTGCATCAGGATTCTGGATGCGACCGTCATTTCATGGAATGAAAAGATTTCAAAGGGAATGGTTTCTTCCCCGGGCATTCTAAAATCGTGAGTCAGCAGCCGCCTTTGTTTTTCAGTCATGCTTGTGTTCCATATTCAGGCCGGTGTGTTACATCTTTTTTTTTTAATAATTGCATTATCAGCTCAAGCTCGATAGTAGGACGCTTCCTGACACTCTTTAAGTTTTTTTACTGCATAGTCAGCATAAAGGGATGCAGCATCCATGTTGCTTGCCACCTTGATTCCCTTGAAACCACCAAAGGCAGATACTTCAAACACTACGGGCCCGTCACTTGTAAGCGCAACATCAACGCATGTGAAGTCAAGACCAAAGCACTTCTGGGCTTTCTGGGCAATATCTATAATGTCCTGATCCGGCACAAAGGCTTTATATTTGCCGCCATCGCGGGTGGTGGTGTTCCATGATGTCCCGTCACCGCACCTTGCATATGTGGTCAGGTATTCACCCCCCATAAAGACAACGCCCAAATCCATGCCCCTGTGATCAATCATTTTCTGGATATACATGATCCTGAATTCGTTTTTGAATTTTTTTACTGCATCAGCAGCCCCCGGCCCATCTTCAATTACTACCATGCCCCTGGCTTTTGTGCTGTAGAGTGGCTTAAAAACAGCCCTGCCGTATGCTTTTACTGTGCGGAGCGCACAATCGAGGCTTTCTGTCATAGTTGTCCGGGGCATTGGAATTTCTGCCAGGCTAAGGGTTACGGTGCAGCTTGATCTGTCGAGAACCCGCATGATTTTTTCCGGTGCAGAAAACATCATAAGGCCCCTTTCATTTAAAAACCGCAACTGCTCAAGGCGATCCAGGAGATCCGGGGAGTAACTTGCTCCGATTTTTTTAATCAGGAGTGCATCAAGCTCACTTAAATCAATGCCGTTATACCATGCTTTTCCAGATGAGAGATCTGTACAGACCTTTTCCATGTCAATGATTAGCCGTTCACCTGTTCTGGCTGCCACTGCATCGGCCAGCACTTCCGTTGACCAGCCCCCCAGGGTGCCAACAACTCCTATTCTCGGCATAGTTTTTTCCTTTATGGAGTTATTTTTCAAATGTTCATTTTGCATCTTATGCTATCTATGGCCCCTCGTCAGCAAAAAAATTTAAAAATTTAAAAAAAATTATAAAACAAACGTTCAGACACAAAAATTCACTTTGCCCTGGACAAGCCACGCAATTGCATAAATCTTTTTTAAATAAAATTAAAAATGAATTTGCCGGAAAGTTTTTTTAAAACAGAAATGATTTAGTATTATAGAATAAACAGCGTTAACCGCCCAAGGGGATTATTATGCTGATTCCGCCCCTTACTTCGCCCTCTAAATATCCTTCCTTTATGCGGCCATATGGACCCAGTCCGCCGCTGGGGTCGCCATGACAGGTCAGGCAGGCTTTTTTGATATGAATAGGCTTCATATATCTATACTCGCTCATGCTTGTCCTCTCTGCATATCCCCGGTCACCCTTCCATATCTGGTGCCAGAATTTTTCCAAAACCATGGTTTCCCATTCATCTGGCTTGTTGTATGGATTTCTTGCTGAAAAGGTTCCCTTTCCCAGGGTTGTCTGCTTTATCTTTATATCGGTTTTTTCTTCAATTTTAACGGCCACCTTTTTGCCAAATATTGCCGGGATAAACATTTTAAGTTTTGTGCTGCCGTCTGCTTCAGAGTTGATGACTTTCTGGCGCCTGGCTATGGTGATTCTGCCAGCTTGAAACAAAGATGTCAGCAGATAGGTTGTTCTTTTAACGGAAAGTTTTTTGTTGGTGAGTTCGCTTTCTTCAAAATCTTTTACAATAGCAGTAAAGGTTTTAAATATACCTTTATAAAATTCCTCTGGCAGGAGGTCTTTATTTTTCTTGCTCCCGTCAGGGTTTGTGTTTATCAGTAACTGATTCTCTTCAACAACCTCTACCATCGACTCTTTCATGGCCTTGAAATACCATGGGGCCTTGCCAACAACACGGGCAACAATCCCTTTGCCAGCATTGGCAGTTTCATTGCCGGCATTGGCAGTTTCTTTGCCAGCATTGGTAGAATCAAAAAGAGAAAATGATAAAATAATCAAGGTTAGCAAAACACCTTTTTTCATTGCCTTCTCCCAAAAACAGACTCAATTATATCAAAATTGAGATTTAAAAATTTTTTAGCGTATAATTAACATACCATTGTTGCGGGCCATGAGCAAGGATTTATTTCCCTGAAAGAAAATAGGATAGGGTTATCTGGATCAAATTTCATGGATTTGAGATTTACTTATTTGAAAAAATATAACTAAAAAAATTTTTAATAGCTTTTTTGTTATGCAGTGCAAGTAATTCACCGGGAAACATCAGATATTATTCAAAAAAAGCATAACGAAAATTTTGTTTTTACTATGAAAAAAAAACAAAAAAAAGTTACTTTCATGCAATAAAAGGGGCGTGAAATACAAATCGGGCATCATGCAATGGGGATGGGGTTGCTTATTTCATAACCAGACCCTTGGGATAAACCAAAAATATTGAAGCCAATATCAATTCGGCCCTGAAGGAGCTGCACATAGCAGCCAGGTGCAGGCTCCGGATTTTAGCTGTAAGTCTATAAAAAAAGCAATTGCTGGGGCAGCTTAAAGTCTTCCCATGGCTTGCCACCATGGCCTGCTACTTTTTCAAGCAGGTATTGTGCGCGAAGATACATCTCCTTTGCAAAGATAATATTCATCTCAAACCTGCTTGAAGTATAAAATGACCGTGCAAGCGCAAGGGCCATCCTGATCTCAAAGGAGGTGTCATTATTGGTTTCGGCAAATTTTTTAAAAGCATGAAAAAAATGAGCACTGGCTGAGTTCAGCCTGTTGCGCAGTCGTCGCTCGGTTACAGGAAGCCGAAAATTTGAAACCAGGAACACCGAGGCATCCTGGATGTAGTCAAAATCCGCAGACCGATATAAATCTATATAGTTAACCCGCTGGAGGTCATTGTCGTAGTAAATGTTGTTGACGTTGAAATCGCCGTGGATAAAAACAGTAAAAGGTGCTTCAAGCTGATTCTCGATTTCTCCACACCTGATAATCAGTCGTCTTGTTGAGAGAATTTGAAACCCGCTAATATCTTTTCTGTGCCTGTAAAAACCCGGGTGAACCTTAATAACCTGATCCAGCCGGGAACTGAGCTGGCTCATATAGTCGGTTTTAATTGAATTTGGCTTTTTTGTCTTTTCCCAAATTTCTTCAATCGTCTGATCAAGTATAAACAGGGCGTTCTGGGCTATCTCGTCGCCCTGGGAGAGAAGTGTCTCCTGCAGGGTGCATCCTGGAAAAAACTCAACAAGCAGGGATGCTTTGTCCTTTCTTTCATAATACCCAAAAACCTTTGGGGCAAGGTTCGGCTGAATCTCATCCCACTTGACTATGTTTTCCTTTTCTTTTTTTACCTTTGTACGGTCGCCTTCCTTGAATATGCCCTGGGCCTTAAAACCAGAGGGGCTTTTATTGTCAACCTTGCTGATTCTGCATCCTGACCTTGAGCCCCAGATAGTGCTGAAATCAATATCAGCCAGCGTTCCGTCAAACCCGGATTCGGACAGGGTCTTTTCCAGCGCCTCAATTTGACGAATCTTGATCCTGTCGCCGATTATTGAGAAAATCAAAGCCTCGCCAATGTTGAGAAGAGAGTCGCCAATCCTTTCGAGGTAGCGGAATATAAAAATTACTGTTACAAGGTTGCCTGTGTTTTTTCCCTTTTCAAGGAGTGCCATCATCCTGTCGAAATTTTCCTTGTACATCCTGTCAAGGTTGTATTCCGCCCTGCAAATATCTATGGCAGCGCCAAGATCCTTGCTCTGGAATACCAGGATCACCTTGGAAAGACCCTGGCGGATCTCCGTAAACATTGATTTATAATCATAGTCGTGAATGAAGTCGTTATCGGTCAGGTATTGCATTTGATTGGCTGCGTTTACGCAAAAATCCGCAATCCTCTCAAGGTTTACGCAGATGACGTGTATTGCCCGGATGTCGTTTACTTCTTTGCTGTCGATTACTTCTGTGCCGTGGATTTGTGAGAAGCACTCGTTTTCGACAATAGCCTTGAGGTTGTCGATATGATCATCCTTGGATGCAAGTTTATCAAACAGCTCCTCGCTGAAGTCATCCAGAAGTTCACTGGTAAGCCTTGTCTGCGCTCTAACCTCGATGGCCAGAAATTTGAATGTTTCAATTATTTTATCAAGCATAATATTTATGTCGTTATTGAGAGCGAGCCAACCTGCTCCACTTTAGAGTCTTTCCAGGACATTTTTACACTCAGCCGATTGTCATCACCCTTTTTTCTGGCCCTTATGGTTAGCTGAACCAGGCCCCTGGGGTGCAGAATAATATTGTCTCTTTCAGAGTTGAGCGAAATCTGTCCGCTGCTAAACCCGTCCACCAGGGATTGAAGATACTCCTGTATGGTCTGTGTATCCTGGTAGGATTCAAATTCAAAATTATCGGATTCTGCCATTTTCATTGCCCCCTTAACTTTATTATTTTTTCCATGAAAATGATCGTTTTTATTTTTTAATTATCTTCATGGCAAATTTTTTTTTGTTTATTTATCCCGCCTGTTTATTTACGGCTCATCCGAGCAACCTTGCCCTGTATTCATCCATGACCCGTGATTTGTCCATGTTCGAAAGAATAAGATTTTTCTTTATGGACATATCGTCCCATGCAGGCTGAACGCCGATTTCCCGGCCTGCCTTTGATTTGTTTTGCTGTTTTGGCTCCTTTACTTTTTCGCCCATATGCGTATCATCGCCCATAAATACAAGGATTGGCCTTTGGGACGATGTGCGGTGTCCGTTTTTCGTGTTAAGCGTTGATATAAGGAACTCGGTATAGCGCATTGACTGCGGGTTCCAGACCTCCCACCCGTCAACATCATAATCAGCCAGGAGTGCCGGCCAGAACTGCTCTGGATGGGGAATTATTATACAGCCGCCCAGGGCGCGCGCTTCCTCAATTACTTCTGATGTACGATAGAAGTATTTGAGTGAAAAATTTTCCTTTACGATTTTTTTCACAGCCTTTAGATATGTCTGAACCCTGTCGATCCACGCATCCCCGTACTCCGAGCGAAGAAGATCAAAAAAGTTTCTTATTACTTTATTTTTGAACATCTCCTGGGGAATCAGGTCGCCCCTTTGATCTATCATCTTCTCAATTTTGCAAACATAAATCCTGGCAAACTCAACAATATCCAGGCCTGCACCTGTGGCTGCTGCTGCCTTTCCGATTCTATCCTCCATGGGCCTTGTGATAGTGTGCATGTACTCAAAAAGCTGGGAGGCGCGGTACTTGAATGTGTGGGCAAGCATTTTTTTTAAAACATCGGCAGATTCAATTTTTGACTTGTCAAAATGGAGAAGAATCTGAACCTTTTCATTAAAGCCGCTTGAATAGCAGTCTACCTCCACACCTGCAAACTCGCCGTACTCCATAAGAACATTGTGCTGAGTCGGTATAATCAGTTCCCTGTTGCGATTGGGAAAAATCGCATCAATCCGTTTTCTTATCAAATCCATCGGGATAAATTCTGGATGCCAGTGTACTGCAACCACTGTATCCTGCTGCGGGCATACCTTTTCAGGTGGGATATTAACAATCCTGTCAATCTGCTCCAATGACAGATCCGTGGATACGGTACGGTCAAAATTATCATAATCACCCTGGGTTATTTCAACGGGTATCTTGCCCATTATGTCAAAGGTGACATATGGCGCAGAACCAGAAGATGGCTCAAAGGGTGAATGGGTGATATTTTTAGATGCTTTAGGGACAGGGTTTGATGTTTTTTCCTGCATCAAATATTTCCATGTTTGGGTTATGCAATTTTTACTTAAACTACTTAATACATTTTAAATCATGATAGCTTATAATTCAACCTGAAAGTTAATTTTTAAAAGGGAGTTTTAGTGGAACAATGTATGCGCATGGCATGCCTGCGACTTGATGTCGATAAATTGTTTAAATAAATCAAAGCAGTATGCGCCATGTTTCAGGGGGTGAGTAATCAAATAAAACTTTTTGATTCAAAGAAAAATGCATTATTTATTAAAATGGTACACTAGTAATTCACAAAATACAAAAAAATCAGCCCTTCACACAACCCCCCTGGGCATTGGGCCTGTTTTTTCGCCCCCCAGCACATACCCGCCATCAAGACGCAGAACACTGCCGGTCATGTACGGGGCATCCCTTAGAATGAAAAGGACAGCCTTGATAATGTCGTCAATCCTTCCAGTGCGGGCCATCAGGGTGTGGTCAATTATTGCCTGCTTTTGCTCATCCGTCAGCAGCCCCCAGCCACGGGTGTTTTGGGCATGTCTTGTTTCAAAAATTCCAAGCATGATCTCATTGACCCGAACCTCTGGCGCGCCCATCCTTGCCCAGGTTTCTGTGAAAAGCGACACGCCCCGGTTTGCAGCAGAGTACCCCTCATTAAAAAGCAGGCTGGCAGGCCCGGTGCGGCCTGTAATCCCGGCAATGGACGAAAAATTTATAACACACCCGTTTTTTGATGCCTTGAGATAGGGAAGCGATGCCTCAAAGACCCACCGTTTGGCCCTGAGGCTGGTTGCAAGCTCCAGGTCCCACTGATCCCGGGTATATTCCCCATGAACCACGGGCCAGCCGCCACGCTCAATGTTGTTAATCAGAATATCTATTCCATCAAACTTTTCCGCAACCGCCCCAACCATTTCCGGAACAGCATCAACATCAAGGAGGTCGATTCTATAAATCAGATGATCAGCACCAGATTCCTCCAAATCATTTTTCAGCGCAGGGAGCGACTCATCCCAGTCATGGTGCGTTGCTGCTATGTTTGCGCCCTGGTTTGCAAGTTCCAGCGCAATCCCTTTGCCAATTCCCTTTACCGCACCGAGTACAAGCGCGGTTTTTCCCTTGAGTTCCATTAAAACACCGTTTTTTTCAGCCACTCAACAGCCAGCTTAAACAATTCAACATCGTCATTCCGGGCTGCCTCGATCATTTCAGGGGGTGCATCAAAACTCTCACCCTCTACAATTTCCGTTTTAAAGCGGTCAAGGTCGTAAAGAGCAGTCTCAATCAAAAAGGAAGAGCGCAAATCAAGCGCGCCGGGCATTTTCACATTTTTCAGGCTTATGATTTCCATGACTATATCGTTCATTTCATTGTAAAGTGCCAGCCCCTGGTTTTCTATCCATGCCTCTGATGTCCACTCCTCACCCTCTCCATGCCCCATGCAGAAGGATTCCCGAATGACCATATACTCCTCCCGGATAACGCCGGACTGCCTGTCCCTGCGTGCAAGCCGGGCAAGGGGGTACATCCTGCACGATGACGGTCTGGCATCATAGATCCCGCAGCCATTTTCCGTCAAAAATATGCAGGCAAGATCAGTTGCCGGGTCAGTTAAAAGCGCAATGACCGGAAGCCCTGTCTGCTCACCAGCGTGGCGGGTGGTGTACTTTGCAAGAAACTCCGTAGACGTTATCCCCAGGCTGTTTTTCAGGCAGATAATATCATAGGGCGTAAGGAACTGATTCAGGTCATGGCAGCAATCGTTAAAACACGAAACCGACGGGCCGCACCCAAACTTAAATTTTTGTCCGGGCATCACCGGTATAAATGCTTCTTCCATTTTTATCCCCTTAAATTCAACAGGTATGTTTTTTTAAAACGTTATTTGATAATGCATCAAATAAATCAAATTTCATTCCATAGGTAGTTATATCCAAGCATGGTTCAGGTTTCAAGAAATTTTTTGGTCAAAAAAATCTATGGCTTTTTAAGCATTGCATGTCTTTGTTTTTTGCAGTTTCATTTATGCTTTATCGTCACCTTGAATGATGAAATTTGATTGACAAAAAGCACGGATGACAGTATTGCTTATTGAATAGTCAACCCAAACCCAGAGCAAATTTTACAAACTGCCACGGGCAGGCTATTTATGTGTTTATTTTTTGCCCACAACAAAATATGAAAGAGTTGTAGGTGCTTACGGTCTCTTTCATACAAACTGACAGGACTGACAGCATATGACTGCCCATTATCATTACAACAAATTTCCACCCAAAGATATTGACTTTTTGCGGCTTATGCCCCTGATTGGTCCAGCAAATGCAGCCCTGGGAAAATTTGACGGAACACTTGCAGTGATTCAAAACCCCAATGTTCTACTTGCTCCCCTGACCGTCCAGGAGGCAGTCGAGTCATCAAAGATAGAAGGTACTATCACAACCATAGGAGAAGTACTTCAATTTAAGGCAGATGCCAATGTCAAGGATATACCCCAGGAACGTCAGGCTGATCTCTATGAGGTAATAAACTATCGAGAGGCCCTTGAACTTAGTATTGAGCATTTGCAGAAATTACCTTTAAGCCAAAGAATTATCAAGGGTGCACATGCTGTTTTGCTTGAGGGGGTACGCGGGCAGGGCAAATCACCAGGTAAATATCGGCAAGTACCTAACTGGATAGGCCCTCCTGGTTGCACGATCGAGAATGCAAGGTATGTTCCAGTATCAGCAGAACAGCTCCCGGATCGCATGGGAAAATGGGAAAAATTCATTCACGAAGACTATTCAGACAAACTTATACAGTTGGCAAGTTTACATGCTGAATTTGAAGCACTTCATCCATTTCTTGACGGTAATGGACGACTTGGTCGAATGCTTGTCCCGCTGTTTATGGTTGAAAAGGGTATTCTTTCTGCACCTGTTTTTTACATCAGTGCTTATTTTGAAAAAAACAGAGATAAATACTATGAGCGCCTATTGGCAGTATCAAGGGATGATGACTGGACAGGGTGGTGCGAATTCTTTTTAAAAGCCGTGATTGAACAGGCAAGGGATAACCAGCAAAAAGCAGATGGTATTTTAAAGCTGTATGATACAAAAAAGCAAGAGATTGTTGATATTACCAGGTCACCATATGCTTTAAACATATTAGATTATATTTTTTCAAACCCAGTTTTTACATCTACGGAATTTACAAAGATGAAGTACGCCTCAGATGCAGCAGCAAAAAGAAATTTGCGAGTATTGCGTGACAATGAACTTTTAGTTACCCTTCGCGAGGCAAAGGGAAGCCGGCCGGCAATCTACTGTTTTGCTGAATTGCTAAATGTTGCCGCAGACGGAAAATTATTTTAAATTTGTACATGCGCTATTTGTGGATCACTTTTGACCAGCAAATGATTTTGCGGCTCACTTTTGCACCGAAAGTGAGCCACAAATGATTTTGTAGATCAAAAGTGACCCACAAAAAAAACTCCAACAGCCCTTCGCCGCTGATTTACTTTTCAACCACTTAATATAATAGTGTTTTAAATAATCCTTAACCAACTAACTGCTCGCGAGTAATTAAATGAACAAGTTTAAGTGGATAATATTTCTGTTTTTACTACTTCTTCCAGGGCTGACCTTTGCTTCTGATCCTGGGGAAATATTGAAAGCTGTTCAAGAGGCCGGACAGAAGTATTATGTCCCGTCAGGGGAGGGCCGGGCCAAGGCCGGCAAGGGTTTGGATGATTCAGTAATCGGGTGGTTTGGCGAATACAGGGCCAGTATTGTTCGGGGCCACCTCCACTCTGGCATTGATATTAAAGGAAATTTTAATGGCCCGGTGTTTTCAATCGGCAAAGGAGTTGTAGTCAATATTTTTAGAGATTTTCCAGACAAAACAGTTTATATTCGACATACTGCAAACAATTCTGTATCATTTTATTCTGCCTATATTCATATTAAGGATATTCAGGTTAATGTGGGAGAGCGGGTTACAGAAAATACTCTGATAGGCAGAATTTTCAACAGCGATGAATTAGCAGCAGCAAAATTTGGAACACCGCCACACCTGCATCTTGAGATCAGGCACAGCATCATTGATGATGGCGAGGCAACCTTTAACTGCATGAGCATTGATGAGTTAAACATGTTTTTCATTGATCCATTGAAGCTGTTTAATTGATGCTTTTTTACTTTGCAGAGATTGAATGCGAAAACATATTTTGCCAGGTACATATTAAAAATTTTACAGGAGATTGTGTTATGAGAGACAATAATCAGGGCAGCTATTTCTTTTTGGGGTTGTTTGTGGCGGCAGGGCTGGCTTTGGGCGGTTATTTTATTGGCCAGACCATGTATAATGCCAAGGTCGCACTAAATACAGCAGAGGTGAAGGGGCTTGCTGAGCGGCAGGTCAAGGCGGATAAAGCAATCTGGGATATAGTTTATGTAGTAAAAGGTTCCAGCAAGTCAGAGATTCCAAGCATGTATAAGGAAGCAGAAAAACACCAGCAGACAATTATCAGCCTGCTGAAAAAAAATGGATTTGAGGATGTGGAAATTATGATTGGTGCGCTTGACTATGCGTACCAGGAATTTCGGGATGATGATAAAAAGCTGGTTGACCAGACCCACAAGCTGATAGCCACAATCAGCCTGAAGACTCAAAAGATAGATCAGGTCAGCAGGGCGCGAAACCATGTAAGCAGGCTTATCGCCCGGGGCATCAATATCTCGAACAGGCCGCCGGCTTACTACTTTACAAGGCTCAATGAAATCAAGCCGGACATGCTGCAGGAG
>JAOZSB010000028.1:0-4321 GCA_029939895.1 Desulfobacterales bacterium | reverse complement strand
GTGGAATCCGCAGTGCCCGCCAGGGCAATTTTTATGTGCGCGATGTTGGAATGCAGTATGGAGATACCAAAAAAATTGAAAAGGATATTCGGGTTGTTACTACTATTACCTTTTACCTGACTGAGTAGTGATACAAAATGTCTGTCAAAAGCGCATGTTAAAGAGCAAAATAAAATGTATCGACAAGTCAAAAAAATTATAGTAAACTTTTTATTAAATACAAAAATAATCTTTTACACAAAAAAATTGAGGAAACTATTATGAAAAAGCTTTTAGTTGTCTTTATTATTTTTCTTCTTTCTGTTCAAAATGCATATTGCGACAAACCCGTAGTGATTGGCGGGTCTGAGTATCCAATTTCTACCTTTACCCAGGATGGTAAAATTTCAGGATTAGATTTTGATATTGTAGAAGCAATTCTTAAGGAGGCTGGAATAACAAATACCAGGCGTTTAATTATGCCCTGGAAGCGGATTGTCTACATGCTTGACACTAAAAAAGTTGATATGGTGGTTCCAATGGTGTTCACGGAAGAACGAAAAAAGAAGTACAATTTAGCACCATCAATCCGTACCCGTTCAAATGTTGTAATGGTGCGGAAGGATTTTAAGCGGCCTATCAGCAAAATCGCTGACTTAAAGGGGTTGTGGGTAGGCAAATGCTCCGGCTACGCATATCAGGAAGAATTTATGACAGCAGCAACAATGGGTCTTTTCAAGCCCAGTTCCTGCGTTGATAATAAGATGGGACTTAAAAAACTGAAACTTGGTCGATCCGATGCATTTATGATAGGCGAGGGTGCGGCCCTTTTCCTGGTTGACCAGCTGAAATACAAAGGGCTTCTGGCCTTTACAGACTATCGGGCTGAAAAAGCCTCCCACGTTGGAATCCACAAAACCAATGTAAAGCTCTACAATCAGTTTATGAAGGGGTTTGAGCAAGCCAGGAAAAAAGGGATTATCAAAGACATAATTGCAAGATGGATGAAGGCTTACGACATTAGTTAGGGCTTGTTTTCCAGGCACTGCCCGGATTATATAAAGTATCGCAGCAAGGCCTGAAAGTATAAACTGATCCATCCAGATCCTGGCGCAATAAATTGAAGAACGGCTGGTTTTTTCACACCACGCGTGTTTGCCGTGTTAAAACAATGCGTTACGTGTAGACGCAGATTTGCCAAATAGAAAAAACACCTAAAGGGCGCACTTGTCCCTTTAAGGTTTAAGCTCTTTTGTTTACAGGCAGCTAAACAGTTTTATCTAGAAGTAATCCAGTCAATTCCTGCATTTTTTCCTGAAGCTCCATGATAGCTTCTGCTGGAATCTGGCGGATAACTTCTTCTGTCTCCGTATCCTTAACATACACGATCAACTTGTCAGTATTATCATTAACACTGAAGTCAAGCGTAGTCTGAAGATTTGAAAGATGACTCTGAAGTGACTCAATGGTCTCATCAATAGTCTTCTTTAATTCTTCCTTGGAGACATCTTCTGTTTGCTTTGTTTCCTTGGCATCTGGCTGGAGATCCTTTACCAGCTTCACTGGCTGTGAGCTTTTAACTGGCTCGGCCTGTGGCATGTAGCTGGCTGCTACATCAATCTTAGTAGCCTTAGCACTTGCGATGATAGAATCCATTTTTCATTTCCCCCTTTAGTAAAAAAACTTTTTTCTCAGCCGGTTTGTCCTACAAATTTGGTTGTATTCGACTGTCCAGGCTGTCCGTACCCTTTTAAGGCCCTTTTTCCGTGGCCCAAATGTTTTATTTTTTGTTCCATGACAATTCGATACTGCACGGCGCGTTTTAAAAGTACTTTGTTTTGCTCCACAAGCTTTGTCATGATTTCCATGAACATTTTTTTCTTTTCACTGTCCTTTCCATCTTTCAAATCGTTAAAATTCGCACTTACCTGGTTTTTCAGTTCTTCAAAGGCCTTTGACCGTTCAAAATTTCTTTTGATATAGTCAGGATCAGGATTTTCATCATACTCATGCAGATGTTCCTCCTGCATTGTTTCATAATCTTCAATGGCCTTTTTAAGACTTTCAGGTAATATTTTGTGCATAAAACAAATACTCCTTTTTATTCTTATACCGAGAAAGCTCTTCTCCCGGATGCTGCGTACTGTCCTGCATACCTGTTGGATGCGGCAACCTGCACGGGCTTGGCTGGTTTTGCCTGATCTGGCTTTGCTTCCTTTACAACAGGTTTAGCCGGTTCAATACCCATTACACTGGTTTTCCATATCTCCCTAAGCTTCTCCAGGTATGAAGATGCAAGGTCCAGGGTTGTGGGGTCGTTGTCAACGGCAACCTTTGGCAGCTCGCAAAGAATGGATGCGTAGAGTCCCCGCAGAAACTTGGTTCCATCGTCATCCATATCCGGGTTGAGAGATGCATTGAGTTCCGCAATAATTGCGATAGCACGTCCGAGGTGGTCACCCCTTTTTTCAATATTGTTTACTTCCAGGGCTTCCTTTGTCAGCTTCAGATGTTTCAGCGCACCGTCATATAGCATGAGTATGAGACGTTTTGAATCCATCCCGTCGTAAAGCTGGTTTTGGTATGTGCTGTAACCTGATTCAGCGGGCATATTAGTCCTCCTTGGAACCCTGTATTATATATGTTAACTACGATTCTTTTTTACCATTTATTGAATCAAACACCGATGTCATGTATGCTGATTCAGATTGCAGTCTTGCTACTTCCATATCGAGCTGGACAAATCTTTGGGTCATTTCTTCGTATTTTTTATCCAGTCTTTGTGTGGCGAATGTAACATTCTCGCCTATTCTTTTAATTTCATCCTCTGTAGCAGTTTTTTCTGCTTCAAGAAGCCCGTCATAGGCTGTCAGATTAAGCATTGCATCGTTAACAGTATCGGCAAGGCCAATAATACCATTATCCTCATCGCCTAAAAACAGACCTTTTATATTATCGTAATCCGATGCAATGGCATCATCAAAGGTTTTTTCGTTTAAGGATATGGTGCCGTCCTTGTTCATTTCCAGGCCAACCTGGTACAGGCTGGTAATTGAAGTTCCAGTCTGTATGCTTGAACCCATTAACGAATCAAGCTGTGAAGTAAGCCCGGTCATTGAATAGGAATTACCCATTGGCCCATATGATTTTGTCTCGTAATTAAAGGCGGTATTTTCCTTTATAAAAGCAGATGCCTCGTTATATGCTTCGACCAGGGCTGTTACTTCAGTTTTTAAGAAATCCTGGTTTGCAGTTATGCTGATATTGCTTGTACCAATTTTTTTCAGGTCAAGTGTTACGCCCTGGATAATATTGGTTATGCTGGTATTGGTTTGTCGTTCATATTTAATACCGTTTACTTCAACTTCTGCGTTAAGGGATACACCTGCCCCTTGTTTTTCGGTCATGTCAAGGCCGCTAATTGATGTAATCCTGTTGTCTTCGCCGGTGCTTTTGGCGGTCAGTACAAGATAATAAGGAGTTCCATCTGTTCCGTCATCTATTACCTGTGCAGTTATTCCTGCATTATCCTCATCTTCATTTATTTTGGATGCAATATCTTCCAGAGTATCACCGGTTTCAAGGTCGACCTCAACTGCATCGCCAGTGCCGATGGTATATGAAAACACAGCATCACCTGGCACTACCGACTCGGTTTTGCTGTCAAAGCCATTGCTGCTCATCCAGGAATTCTGTATTGCGAGGTTTTTTACTTCAACGTTATGGGAGCCGACTGCTGTTCCTGTTATTGAGCTTGCGCCAAGCACCTCTTCATCGGATATTGAAAGGTCTCTTTTCAGGTATTCAGAACTAAGGGAAAGTTTAAGTGCGTGAGATTTAATGGAATAAAGTTTGGCACCTACCTCATCGTATTTAACAAGGCGTTCTTCGGCAGCGGTTTTTTTCGATTCGAGCCTGGTGATGGGCGCTTCGTCCACCTCCCGAAATTGTGTAAGGATATCCCGGAGTTCGAGTCCTGAACCAGCTCCAAGTGTCGATATTATTGCCATATCCCCCCCCTGCCATTATTGAAATAAATCAGCCAAAAAACATGCATCTTAATTAGATTATCGGCAGTTGCATGTTGGTACTTGAATTTATTTTTTTTCAAAACACTTTAAGCACAAACATTTATAGCTTTCCCCTTGATTTTACAATAGTTAGCCGGCTTTGCTAGCCAGGTGCAACTCAAGGTTTCTGCTAAAAACTTTGCTTTAAGCCGGGCATCAAATAATGCCCATTCAGAAATGATCGTGTTTTTTTCAATTCTCAAACCCCATCATTTCTGAATAGCCACAATGTATATCTATCTAATATTTAAAGTTATTTTATTATATCATGT
>JAOZSB010000250.1 GCA_029939895.1 Desulfobacterales bacterium | reverse complement strand
ATTCAAAAATTCTTTCATGAAATTCAGGATCAATTCCAATTCCATTATCCCTTATATAAAACTCAAGCTTTGCCTTCTCTGAAGATTTATCAATAACTTTAATTCCAATAATTACTTCTGGTTTATTTTCTGTAAACTTTGCTGCATTATTCAACAGGTGATTTAAAATTTCCAAAAGTCGATAGGGATCATCCAAAAGTGCATTGGGCATTTGTTCTGCATCAATATCAAACTCAAATACAATATCTTTTTTTACTCCCTTTTGAACCACACTTCCTGTAATTTTTGCCAACACTTCATCGAGCAAAAAGGGAACAGCTTCCATCTCAAGCTTTCCATCTTCTGATTTTGAAAAATCCAGGATGCTATTAATTACTTCAAGGAGAGACTTGCTTGACCCGTGCATGGTTTCAAGAATTCGTTTTACTTTTCCCGGCGGCTCATATCCCAGCGCCAATTCAGCAGAAGCAATAATCCCGTTCATCGGAGTTCGAAGTTCATGGCTCATATTGGCAATAAAATCACTCTTTGCCTGGCTTGCGACCTCAGCAGCCTCTTTTGCTTTTTTTATAGCCTCTGTTGCATTTTTTCTTTCTGTTATATCTTCCAATGTTCCTTCATGGTAAAGAAGATCTCCATTTGATTTCAGCACTGCCCTTGTTGAAATTGTTCCCCAGAATATACTGCCGTCTTTGCGTTTTAGCTCCCGTTCAACAGCCACAACATTTTCCTTACCCTTCAAATGGGCTTCAACCTCACTATAGATATCAGGATTTGCATAACATTGTGTTGTCACATCTGTGATTGAAGCAATCAAGTCATCTGGAGAATCATAACCAAAGATATTTGCAAGGGCTGGATTTGCGCTGATAAAACGACCAGCAGCATTAAACTGAAAAATACCTTCTACTGCATTTTCAAAAATTCCACGGTATTTTTTTTCTGCTTTACCAAGGTTTTTAGATAAAAGCTCGACCTTGGCAAATGCATTTGTAAACTGCATCGAAAGCAGAGATGCCTGAAAAAACATAAAAGCAAACAGCCCCCAGTGTGCGATATAAACCGTCTGGATAACCTCATTGGAGACCAGTATGTCATTAAGAGTAGTGCCAAAAAGCACCAGGAATCCTGCAAAAACAAAGACAGCACCCTTTCTTTTATTAATCATCGCAAGGGCGAGAGCATACACCCCGTAGGTAGCAGTGGCCATAATTATGCAATAAAAAATCATTATTATATGGGAAAAAACATTTACAAAAGTAAATAATGTTATGGCGCAAAATATGGAAGATATACCTACCAGGATATGAAGAACACGGTTTTTAAATTCATTCGGGAAAAGTACCTGCAAATACACATAAAGCAACGGCAATAAAACAAATGGCGACAGATACTCAATCCTTTCAAGCCACTCCCAGGGCATGCCGGGAAACATCTTGATGAGATAGTACTCATTTGTTGTTGTAATCCTGAGGGAAAAAACAAAACACAAAAACCCAAAATAGAGAAGCGATTTTTCTTTTCTTCTCAAAAAATACAGGCCAATGTGATAGAAACCCATATTTATAAAACTGACCAGAATAATTAAATCAACTACAAAGCCCTTGGCTTTCATCCGTCGAATGGTCTCGCTTGTGCCAAACCACATTCCCTTCCAGGCTCCGCCTTTACGATGAAAAAAGTTTGACATGTGGATAATGACTTCTATCCTGCCGGTCTTGTTCAGGTATTGATCAAACTCTGCTACAAAGGGGTAATAGCTTGGCTCGCTGCTTTCTGCTGTTTTTCCGGGAGTGCCTACCTGTCTGAGTTTTTTGCCGTTTACATAAAGGTTAAATGCAGTACTCATATTCATTATCCTGAATGCCAGGCGTTCTTCCTGCGTGTCCACTAAAATCACCAGCCGGTATGTGGCATACCCGTGTCCAGGCAGTTGCTTGCCATTTACCTTGTATGAATTCCACTTGTCGGGCAATTCATACACACCAGTAGGCTCTGGTGCATCAGAGACTGCAAAGTCATTGGAATAGTAAAACTCCTTCCAGAAAAACTCCCACTCCCCCTTCAGAGGTACATAGCCGTCTCTTTTCAAATCCCAGCCACGCAAATCAAGTACTCCGTCAACAGCTTTTGGCGCTTTTTTGCCGGAAGAACAAAGTCCGTTTTGAGCAAAAAAGGATAAAAGCAAAACAAGAAGTATTATGATTCTTTTCTGGGTCAGAAATTGAAACTTCATATATTGCCCCCGCAAGACACCTACAATCAAATTCGAAAACGACCAGACAATTTTAAGCAATACGTTTTTATAACAAGAATACAGTATATGGTCAAGCCAATATTGATATGTTCATAAAACCGCCCTGTAGCCATATTCCTCAAGCAATTGCTTTTTTTCACCCCTGCTGCGGCACTATTATTGTTTAAATAATTACCAGTGCCTGATAAAGCTGATATTATAATACCTTGCAATGATCATTAGATGTTTTTTTTGGAGCAATGCATATTGAACAAAGAAAAACATTTAACCCGCAACAAAAAAAACCCGATTGGGATTGGAATATTATTGGAGATATTTTGCTATTGGCTCAACAGCAATACTGCCTGCTGTCAAAGGAGTTTTACTTCACCAGAACCGCCTGCTTCATTGCGGTTCTGGTGAAGTATTTTCAAATCATTTTATATTTGCTTATTATTATGGATAAAGAAGATCCGCCAGAACAGTCAACCCCATATCATCAAGGACTTTCTTTTCAGGGATGCCATCTTCATTTAACTGGCGCAATTCGTAGAACTCCTTGAGCATCAGCGCCATATCAGGGACGCTGCCTTCGGTGGGCCCTTCCTGCATGGGCGTCATGAGCCTTTTGGGGAGCGTGTCGTCTGCGGCTCTTGCACCAAACAGGTTTGACAGGCCACGCTTCATATACCAGATCCTCCGCCCGGCTTCCATTACTTCTGCAAGTGTATAATCAAATCCAGTAACAGTATTCATCATGTCAAGGGCCATGGTTGCATTGAGGGGATAGCCTCCGAGGTTGCAGAAAATTGCGCAATTGGAAAAAAACATGCCAAAATCCTGACATGCAACATTGAGCTTTGCACGCCCTTCGCTGCCCTCTGGAAAATCTTCGGCAAGGACGGGAATCTCAGGAAAATACATTGCCCCGCCTTCTACCTCAAAGGTCAGGCTTGCCTCATGGCAGGCCCCCCTTGGTGATACTGCATATGCAAGCCCGTATCCGTGGGCAGACCTTGGATCATGCATGGGTGCTTCAAGCCCCTTGACCGTTGTTAAATAGTCAGCAGCATTTTTGCCAATATGTTTTGATGCACTCAGGCTGCCCTCGGCTAAAACTGCACCAAAACCTTCCTTGTTTCCTATTTTTTTAACCAGCTCAATAATGGCCTCGGCATTTCCCCATGTCAGTTTCAAGCCGTCGGTATCGCTTTCATCAATAAGGCCGTTATCAAAACAATCTATTGCAAAGGCGATTGTAGTACCGCATGAGATTGTATCCATGCCGTATTCATTGCACAGCGCATTAGCTTTTCCTATGGATTCAAGGTTCGAGTTCAGACACATTGCACCAAAGGATGCCAGAGTTTCATATTCCGGGCTGGGTCCTTTTTCAAATTTAAAGGGCCCTTCTTTTACTTCTGCTTCCTTTTTACAGGCCACACCGCATCCATAGCAGGTTTTACTTCCAGTATACATTTTGTCATTAACTGCCATCGGGCCTATGTCGTCAATCTCGTCCCAGTCGGTCATCTGCCAGTTTTTTATGGGAATATCCCCGCTGATAATACCAACATCCATCTGGGTTGCGGTTCCTGTCGCATAGATAGCCATGATCCCTACGCTTTCTCCGTAGACATCCTTTAACTCCTTGCGCATCTCTTTAAGTCTGTCAGGCTTGGCAACATCTATTGTACCTGTGCCTGTTACATAGATCGCTTTTAATTTCTTGGCACCCCAAACCGCACCCATTCCAGTACGGCCCGCAACATGGCCCTTTCTATTAACAAGTGATGCATACTTGACCAGCGTCTCACCTGCCGGGCCTATTGTAAGCACCTGGCCTGCTTTTTTGGATTCACTCCTTAAATCAGCAATCATCTCATCGTTTGTTTTGTATGTATCTTTGCCCCAGTATTTGTCAGCATCCCGCAGTTCAACAACTCCATCGTTGATATAGAGATAGGTTGGTTTTTCTGCTTCGCCTGTTAAAACTATTCCATCGTAGCCGGCAAGCTTGAGGTACGAGCCGAAAAATCCGCCAACATTACTGTCGCCCCAGAAACCCGTGAGGGGCGATTTTGACCCGACAGTCCACCTTGCGGTCGCGCTCATTTTTACGCCTGTTAAAGGCCCGGTCATAATAACAATCGGGTTGTCGCCGGAAAGCGCGTCAAACTGAGGTTTGTCCTTAATCAAATCAAGATATATTTTTGTTCCAAAACCAAGGCCGCCCATATACTCCCTGGCAAAGCCCATATCAAGATCCTGCTTTTCAATTTTTCCAGAACCCAAATCAACAAATAGTATTTTGCCTGCGTAGCCGCCCATTTTTTACTCCTGAAAATTTAAATTTATATTATATGATTTTTTACTAAAAGGTTATCGGTTGTGCATTATAAAACAGGGCAGGCACAGGGCCTGCCCATTTTTAATTTTCTTATTTATGAATATTATAGAACTCATAACCATTTTGATCAAGATAAACAGGATACATGGCATATGAAGGCTTAATCGCAGGAAGAAGCTTAAGCACCTTTGGAATCGGCCCTTTTGCAATCATCTGACGACGGGTCAGCGCCATGGTCAGGTTCACTTTGCCGTACCAGAATTTATGGGCAATGTCTGCACTCATTGACATCTCAACCAGCGGTTTTGTATCCATGTCACCAGGACGGACATCAATTTCGTCCCCGGAGCAATCAACAACGATTGAAAAATCAGGATCAGAATAATCAAACCTGATCACCATTTTGGCAGCAAGCAGCTTGTCAGCAATCACGGGCGTTTCTGCCATTAAATTAAAAAATCCACCTATGATTTTCGTCCCTTTTTCTGCGTCTTCAAAAATTCCCATTTTTGTCTCCTTAGTATTTTTTAGTAATTAGTATGCATTTTTAATGTTTTCAATAATTATCTCTGCTTCAACTTCCCTGGGATTGTAAAAACATGTGCCGTCATCCATTGTTGCCTCTGCAATTTTTTCCAATCCATCCTCTGGTACGCCCACATCCCGCAGCCTCAAGGGAACTGCATCAATTGCATTTAACTCGGCAGTCAAAGTTCTAACACACTCAATGGACTTCCTGGCTGCATCATCAACAGACATTCCAGCAGTATTTACTCCCATGACAGATGCCAGTTTTGCATACTTGTCTTTTACTTCCTCAAAATTATACTCCATGCCATGTGGCAGAAAAATGCTGTTTGCAACACCATGAGGAACTCTATACAGTCCGCCTGTTGCGTGTGCCATGCCATGTACGCATCCCACCATTGAATGAGAAAACGCTATGCCTGCCAGATTTGAAGCCACCAGCATCGCACCACGAGCATCAAGATTGGTGCCGTTCTGGGTTGCCTCTACAATATTTTTGAAAATAAGCTCAATCGCAGAAAATGCCAGCGAATCCGAAACCGGGGACCATTCAAGGCCGACGGTTGCTTCGATTGCGTGGGTCAAGGCATCCATGCCAGTAGACGCAGTCAGCTTTGCCGGCAGCGACACTGTCATTTCAGGATCTAATATGGCAATATCAGGCAGGGTAAATTTTTCTGTAAACGCCATTTTTACTTTTTCTACAGGATCATAAATAACAGAGATAAACGTACATTCACTACCGGTTCCTGCTGTGGTAGGAATTACTACAAATGGGTTAATCGGCGCTGTCAGCAAGTGCGCTCCAGAAAAGTCTTCGATCAGATCACCGCCAACGGAAAAAATAATATTTCCTGCCTTTGCAGCATCAATAACACTTCCGCCTCCAATAGCAATAAGCCCTTGAGCTCCAGTTGCCTTTGCCTGCTCAGCTATATCGTTGATGGCAGTGATTTCAGCATCCTGCTTCACTTCGTTATAAATTCCAGTGATTGTAATGCCTTCTTCAGCAAGCGAATCAACAACTTTTTTTACCAGACCAAGGCCTTCAATAACTTGATCTGTAACCAGAAACCATTTATCAACACCTATTGCATGCAGCTCATGTGCAAAATCAAGTGCAAGGCCCTGACCATAAAGAACTTTAGTGGGATTGTGAAATTGGAAAAACTCCGGTAACATAAGATTCTCCTTCTTTTTGTTTATTGACAGCACCATCGACTTAACAGGCGCAGTTGCCAATTCTACAGATTAGATTAATGTAAACAGGTTGCCTTAATTTAACGACAGCACCAGACATTCAACAGGCACAAATGCCAGTTCAGCAAATCAGAAAATCGCAAATAAGCAGCTTTTTGGTTTAACGCTCGATCCATACAGTTTACAGCCTTGATCGCCATTTGATCCATATTGAGATTTGTGCGTACTCAAACATAAAATAACTTATCAACATATATACAAAAAAAAAGAAATCACAGTAGTGTCCCGTTAAAAATCGAATAATTTCAATTGGATTTGGGCACT
>JAOZSB010000027.1:11209-22526 GCA_029939895.1 Desulfobacterales bacterium | reverse complement strand
TTTTACGTTATCGTTTTGACCCCAAGTGGGTCATTTTTAGGTTATCGAAACTAGTCGTTAATTGGTTGTTCTCGATCCGAAATAATCCCAGGTTCGTCAGATTGCCGATTTCTGCTGGGAGGGCAGTTAATTGGTTATTCTCGACCTGAAGCGTTTCCAGGTTCGTCAGGTTGCCGATTTCTGTAGGGAGGGTCGTTAATTTGTTATCCTTGATTCGAAGTTTTTTCAGATTCGTTAGATTGCCGATTTCTGCGGGGAGGGCCGTTAATTGATTGCTCGCAATGTCAAGCGTTTCCAAATTCGTCAGGTTGCGTATTTCTGTTGAGAGAGTCGTTAATTGGTTGTTGTCAACCCAAAGCATCTTCAGATTCGGCAGGCTACCGATTTCTGCGGGGAGAGTCGTTATTTGGTTACTCCCGACACCAAGCATTCTCAGGTTCGTCAGGTTGCAGATTTCTGCGGGAAAAATTGTTAGTTGGTTATTGTAGAAAAAAAACTCCCTTAAATTCACCAGGTTACTAATTTCTGCGGGGAGGGTCGTTAATTGATTGTTGTCAATCCAAAACGTTTCTAGATTCGTAAGCCTGCCAATTTCAGGCGGGAGTTCAAGTTAGTCCATTCCTTGCCAAACTAAGCGCAGTTGCGTTGTTAACCCTTGCTTCTTCAATTTTTATTAGAACTTCATCCCTATCCATTGAGCCTCCGGGCTATTATAGGCGTGATTTTGTTGTCTTTATGGCAGAATTATATAGATTGGAGTGCTGGTATTATTGCCGAGGTGTGGCAACACAGACGTGTGTCTTTCCCCGGCCATTCAGGTGAAGGGCCGGGGAAATGAATTTTTTTAGGTCTCTTCGATAACGATGGCGCCTGTTTCACAAACTTCTACGCAGCTTTCGCAGCCGAGGCATTCTTCAGCATTTACTGGTACGGATTTTTCGTCCTTGATTTCAAAAACCTCAACAGGACATACATCAACGCACTCTTCACAGCCTGTACATTTTTCAGCATCAACGATTGGATTAAAAGCCATTTTTAACATTCTCCTTTTGATAAGTATAATTTAGTGTATTAAAATTTGTTCTAATAAAACAGTTTTAAAAACTCAATATATTATCTAAGTCCCAGAGTCAAGCCCCAATAATTTTTTTAATGAAACCTGACAAAAATTGTATAGTTTAAAGGGTTTGATCAGCGGTAATCAGTCCCACCAGTGTCTGATTCGACGTTTCTACACTACTTGAACCGAGGATACCAAGAATCCTGTCTGGCAGGCTGCCGGGCAGGACAAACAGGTCTATTGTGATGTCACCCTTTTCAGAAACCGTGCCGCAGTCCTCCGGGATGCCCTTCAGGTTCCCGGATGCAAACGCTTTTTCAATTGCAGATACAATCCGGCTGCCGTCAAATACAATATCCCCTTCGCTGTCAAACTGGCTCTTCAAGCCGATTTTCAGGAGATGCTCAAGCCCTCCTGCGTGTTCACCAATATGCTCAATCACGGCCAGGCTTGGTGTTAAAAAAAACTTAGGGCCAGGTTCATCCATGTCAGCAAGCCTTGCCCACGATTCCAGGCGTTCCTGGGTCATGTGCATTCCCTGGTGATCATAAAGGGGTTCGCCAAAGGCACCATACCTGGCTCCAAAGGCGGAAATATCATCCTCCGGGTCATCCTCCGGGTCATCGTCTTCCTCCGAAGTTTCCCCCATGAGCGCACCAATCATACTGCTTTCCATTAAGTCGAGATCGTCCATGCCCATGTCCACTTCGGCTGTTTTTTCGTCCAGATCCTGGGACATCAAAAGAAAAACACAGGCTCCCAAAACAAGGTCAGCCTCTTCTTCATCCCTGCTTCCCTTTTCCCTGATCTCGCCAACAATATTTGAGATTGAGGTTTCGCTGTGATAGGGAACCCTGCCGCACATCGCCTTAAAGGCTGAGGAGTCGGAGCTTTGCCCCCCTTCGGCCCAGTTGCTGTAGTCCTTGAGTATCGCAACAAGGTCATCTGCCTTGAGGCTGCAAGGTGTTATTACCTCAACACCAGACTCCTCAAAGACCTTTGGAGCCAGCTCAGCTGAGGGGTGGTATGAACCTGCTGCCCCGAATATTGCCACTGCGGTCTCGATTGTCTGCGACTCCATCCATGTGAATGGGAATATTATCGGTTTCATTTAAATTTTTCCATCCTTTTGAGTTACACCCAGTTCAGCAAGCCTGTCCCTTATCTGGTCGGCCAGGGCAAAATCTTTATCTGCCCGTGCCTTTTCACGCTCTGCAATCAGTTTTTCAATTTCCGGATCACTTGCAGCAGCCTCAAAGGAAAGCACATTAAGTACGGTATCTATGTTTTTCAATGTTTCCACAAGTTTTTGCGCGGATTCAGGGTCAAGCTGGCCTTCCTTTATCAGTTTATTGGAGGTTTTGATGGTATAATAAATCACAGCAAGGGCTGCCGATATATTCAAATCATCATCCATTGCATCCATAAAACCCTGTTTCAGGCCATTGACAAGCTGATTTATGCCTGCATATGGAGTTGCATCAGATAAAGGTGCTGCATCCATAAGATTATTCACTCCATCCTGAATGCGCTTAAGTCCGCTGATCACGGATTCAAAGCGTTCCCCGGAAAACTCAACCGACCTGGAGTAGTGTGTTGAAAGGAGCCAGAAACGGATTGTTTTGCCGTCAAATCCTTTATTTAATGCGTCTTCTATGGTGAGTCCTTCCTGGTCAATTTTTTTGCCGTCAAGCGTTACATTATCGCAGTGCATCCAATACTTTGCAGAGTCTTTCCCGGTTATGCCCTTTAATATGGCAAGCTCATTTTCATGGTGCGGAAATGTAAGATCCCTGCTGCCCGTATGGATGTCCCAGGATTCTCCAAGGTATTTCAGGGACATTGCAGCGCATTGAATATGCCATGACGGACGGGCGTTCCCCCAGGGAGTTTTGGCGTAATGTCCACGCTTCAGCTCCGTGAGCCGGGTTCGCCTCATCAGGGTGAAATCCTTTGGATCATCCTTTTCATATTCATCCATATCCACAGAAGCACCAACCCTTATCTTATCCAGGTCTACACCGGAAAGGCTGCCGTAGTCCTCAAATTTGGATACATCAAAATAGAGTGAGCGCAACTCTTCATAGGCAAGCCCCCTGGCAACCAGCTTTTTTGACAGATCAATCATATCATCAAAATGCTCGCTGGCCCTGGGGTATTTTGAAGCCGGCTTCACGCCCAGGGTTTCAAGGTCATCCATAAAATCCCTGATGTTTCCGTCTGTAAAGTCCTTCAGCTCCATGCCGGCCTTTTCTGCGCCTGCTATGGTTCGGTCGTCATAATCGGTGATATTCATCACATGATTCACAGCCAAGCCCCGGAACTCAAGGTATCGAACCAGGAGATCGGAAAAAACCATCCGCCTGCACCCGGAAAGATCCAGCCGACCGTCAACGGTTGGGCCGCAGGAATAAATCGACACACTCCCTGGAGTCATCGGCACAAGGGGCTGTTTTTCCCTGGCAGCGGTGTTGAACACCTTTAAGGAAACTGTTTCCGGCACTGAAAACAGAGTGGTGCTTAAATACCGTTCTCCGCTATCTGGCAAAATAACAACAATAACGCCTTCATCAAGCTCCCGTGCCTTTTCCTGGGCCACGAACATTGCAGCACCACTGCTCATGCCAACAAAGAGTCCCTCCTCCCTTGCAAGCCTGCGAGCGGTCTCAAAGGCATCTTCATCGTGAATATTTACTTTTTCATCAAGCCGTTTTTTCTCAAAAATCTCCGGGCAGTAGGCCTCCTTCATGTTCTTGAGTCCCTGGATCTTATGCCCAAGATATGGCTCAACCCCGACAATCTTAATTTCCGGATTAAGCTCCCGGAACTTCCTGGAAAGCCCCATGAGGGTTCCTGTTGTCCCCATTGTAGCCACCAGATGGGTTATGCCCTGGCTGGTCTGCGCCCATATTTCCTCTGCTGTCCCATTGTAATGCGCCTTCCAGTTGGCTTCGTTGTTGAACTGATCTGCCAGAAAATACTTTTCCGGGTTTTCACGGCTCAGGCGGTAAACCTCTTCAATGGCCCCATCGGTTCCCAGACGGCCCGGAGTCAGAAGAATTTCCGCGCCCCGTGCCTTTAATATTTTTCTGCGTTCCTCGCTAACAGCATCGGACATGGTCAGCAGGAGCTTATAACCCTTTACACCGCAGACAAGCGCAAGGCCTATCCCGGTATTACCGCTGGTCGCCTCGACCACGGTCTTATCTTTTGTAAGCAGGCCGGATTTTTCACCATCCTCTATCATGCAAAGTGCCGGCCTGTCCTTTATGGAACCACCGGGATTAAGGTATTCCAGCTTCGCCAGAATCTTCACTTTCGGGTTTGGGTTGAGGGTTCGTATCTCCACAAGGGGAGTGTTACCAATTGCATCGAGTATTGTATTATTCAATTTTTATGTCCTTTTTTTCAGGATATTTCTAATTATGGATTTAACTTCTTCTATGTTTCCCGCTGCATTGATAATACAAAACCTTTCAGGTTCAGTTTCCGCAACTTCGAGGTAGCCTTTCCTGATTTTTTCATGGAAGGCGAGTTCTTCTTTCTCGAATCTGGATTCTGAGCCTGAACGTTCTCCTGTTTCAATCTGGGTTAATGCCCGCTTCAGCCCTGCTTCCGGGGGCATATCAAAAAGAATTGTCAAGTCTGGTTTAATGTTGGAAAGAACGAGACGGTTGAGAGTCTCCACGGGCTTGAGTCCTATGCCCCGTGCAATTCCCTGGTATACCGTTGTAGCGTCTGCAAACCTGTCGCAGATCACTGTTTTTCCAGCTTCAAGGGCCGGCCTTATCACCTGCTCAACATGCTGCGCCCTGTCTGCTGCATAAAGCAGAAGCTCGGTCATATAATGGATATCAGTATTTTCCGGGTCAAGAAGTATAGCCCTGATTTTCCTGCCAATAGCAGTTCCACCAGGCTCCCGTGTCACAACACAGTCAACCCCCATTTCCGTAAAAAATGATTCCATATGAGGAACCTGGGTTGTCTTTCCAGAGCCTTCAATACCTTCAAGTGTAATAAACATTTATAATATCTTGCCGTTACCGGTCCTTATTTTTGATTTTTTTATTGTCATTGTTATCATGGCTGCATCCGATGCAAAATTTCTCGTTTTTTTTAGCAAACACAGCGTTCGCACCAGCCTCACATATAAACTCATGGTTTTTTTCGAGCAGACTCAATTTTAATTCTGTTTTGTCAATCATCTTGCCTGCACGTAGCTTTTTATCTTGTTACCACAACATGTTGTTCATGGCAAGAATGGTGTCGTGTGTTTCAGTATAAACTTATTTGCCTTATCGCAGAAAGGCCTTTTTGAATTTTTACAATCGAATTGCCAGCCCTGACAATGAGTTATTGCAGCTACATTCCAGCCCTGAAAGGGCGATATATAATAGCCTGGGGTGAAACCCCAGGTACGGATGAAAAAAAATTGGTAGCCCTGTAGGGGCGTGATATAAAACAATTGCCACTTATCAAATGGGGCAATGATTTATTTTCAACAATCAAAAACGCATGCATCCAACATTATAGGCACATAACCAGTGATTGGCCGAATTCTTAATAACCGTTCAATCCCACAAATATCGTTCATCATGCTCAACATTAAACAACCGTAATATTTCAAGGACTTCCTCTTTATATGTTTTTTTCTTATGATGTTCTTTTTGCTTTTCAATATATTTTATCAAAGAAGCTAATTGAGATTGCCCTATCGAATATGCTCCATAACCTGCCTGCCATGCGAAATCATGACTTTGATTATTTTTTTGTTTCATCCACTTTGAAGAACTTAGTTTGATTTCTTCAACAAAGCTGCCAACAGTGATTGTTCGAGACAGTTCACATGCTATATGGATATGGTCTCTGGTTCCCCCAACTCTATATGCATTGCATCCTAATGCACGAATTGTAGTAGATAAATATGCATGTAATTCCTTTTCTAATTCATTAGGAATTGTTTGCTTACGGTTTTTTGTACTGAATATAATATGCAGCAAAATTTTCGATAATGACTGACCCAAAATATTGATATTCCTTCCCAAAAACTAGGATAGCAGCAATTGTATTTATATCTCGCCCTTACAGGGCTTTTTTATGTAGATGCTCTATTCCTGAGGTTTCACCCCAGGCTATTATATGCCGCCCCTTCAGGGCTAAAATGCAAAACCAACCTTTCATTCTCCATTAGGGTTTCCCCTTATAAAATTTGGTTTCATATGCCCAGTGGTAGCCTGTCCACGTTTCATTTGGATCGGCTGCCTCCATATAATCCCGCACACCTTTAATTTTCGAGTCCATATCGTCAAGGTGATGGAGAAAAACTGCCTCAAGGGTTCTGGGCGGCAGGGGCGAGCCAAATGCCTGGGTTCCGTGGTGGCTGACGATAAGGTGCTTGAGGTGCATTGCCAGTTCCTGGGGGAACCCGTCTATCTGGTTGATCTTCTCTGCAATCATTTCAACCCCGATTGGTATGTGGTGAAGGAGCATCCCGGCATCTGAATAATCAATGGTCGATGTGTACTGGTATTCCACAATCTTGCCGATATCGTGGATTACCACCCCGGCCAGAACCACGTCACGATTAACTCCGCTGTAATGATTTCCTGTCAAATCAACAAGCACAGCCATAGAAAGCGTATGCTCCAGCAGCCCGCCAATGTAGGCGTGGTGCATGGACTTGGCAGCCGGGGCATTTTTAAAACCCGTTACCAGTTCCTCATCACTAAAGAGCAGATCAAAAAATTTCGTTAAATATGCGTCGGTTATGGTCTCCAGCAAGGCAAGGAGCCTTGTAAACATACCCTCTATGTCCTTTTGGGTGGCTTTCAGAAAGTCAGCCGGGTCTACGGTCTCAAGGCATGGGCCGATTTCCTTTATGACAACCTGGAGCCCACCGCGATACTCGGCAGCACTCCCCTTTGCAACTACATAATCGCCGGCCTTGATTTCCTTTGCAGCTTTTTCTACCTTATCCCACATTACGCATTTTACGCTGCCGGTTTTATCGGAAAGCACAACGTTCATGTATGGACTTCCATCTTTTTTGGTTGCAATGGTTTTTTCGGCAAGGATGAAAACCCCGTCAACCTTTAAGCCCGGCTCTATGTTTTCTATAAAAAGATCCTTCATTGGTAATATCTCCAGTCCCCATTGGCAGGGGTGTTCAGCTAACTGTGGACAGACAGGTTTTACACTGACAGTCAATTTATGTATCCAGGTCCCACTGATTAAGGGTTTCTAAAAAATCATAGTCAGTCACATCGCATTGAATTGGCGATATTGAAATATAGCCGCTGTTAACGGCTGGTTCGTCCAGGTCAAGCCCCTGCGCATCAGAGGACAGCTCAACACCGTACCAGTGATACTTCTTGCCCCTTGGATCGGTTCTGACTTCGATTGTCTCCTTTGGAACCATGGAAGACTGTTTTGTTATTTTTTTTCCAAGAATTTTGTCCCTGGGTATGTTTGGAAAGTTTATATTTAATAATGTTCCCTTTGGCAAGCCATTTTTAACTGCTTTTTCAGCTATTTCAAGGGTAAACTCGGCTGAGTATTTAAAATCATGTCCCTGCTTTCCCATAATTGATGTGGCTATTGCCGGGATGCCGTATATTGCAGCCTCTCTTGCTGCGCCTAATGTACCGGAGTAATTGATATTACGTGCCAGATTCGCCCCAGGATTTATGCCAGAGACTACAATATCCGGTTTTTCGCTCATCAACGAGAGCACAGCCAGCTTGACACAGTCTGCTGGTGTACCGTTTATTGCATAACCTTTCAGGCCGTTGTGGTTTGCAGCTTCCACCCGGAGCGGCTGATTAAGTGTTATCCCGTGGCCTATCGCACTTCTTTCCCTGTCCGGTGCAACTAAAAATACTTCGTGATTTTGGGAAAATTCCCAATACAGGGCTGAAAGCCCTGGTGCGCTTATTCCATCATCATTTGTTATCATGACTTTCATTGTATATTTTTCCCTGCTTGACAATTATAATCAAATCCGCTTTATATTTGAATTTGAAAGGTTGATCATTTTCATTAAAGACTCTACTTAATTTTTTATCAGGATTCAAGCAAATAGGATTCTGGATTTGCCTGAGTCTGCAATAATAAACAGAAAAACCTGAAAAATAAATCTTAAAACAGCACATGTTTCAAAATTATCAAGGAGTTACACTTAACAGCCATGACCGATTACATGTTAAAAAATCATTGGTATGTACTCCATACAAAAAGCAGATTTGAAAACGTGACCACAGAAGGGCTTGAAAAAAAGTCTTTTAATGTTTTTTTACCAAAGGTGCTTGTACGCAGCAAGCGCAAGGACAGAAAGGCCATGATACATATCCCGCTTTTTCCGGGGTATCTTTTCATAAAAACCGATCTATTGCCCGACACTCACCTGGCTATACTCAAAACAGTAGGTGCGGTCAGGCTTATCGGTGGAACAGAAGGGCCGACCCCGGTACCGGATGAAACCGTGGAATCCCTTAAAATCATTGTGGAAACGCAAAGCGACATCATCACGGGAACCGGTTTTGCAAGGGGCGACAAGGTGCAGATCGTCTCTGGTCATTTTGCCGGAGTTTCTGGAATATTTGAACGTATCAAGGGAATGGGTCGTGTTGTTGTGCATATAGAAGCACTTGGGCAATTTGCAGCGATTGATGTTAATGAGTATGAAATCGAAAAATTGCCCGGCCTTTTATAATTTCTTGACATTATGAAATAATGTGCTAATAACTTTATATCGTTGCTAAAATATCAAAACAGGAGAGCGTATGAACAAACTTGAACTTATATCTGCATTGAAAAACGAATCTGATATACCAAAGGCAGATGCTGCCAAGGTGGTACAGATATTTTTCGACTCAATGGCAGATGCACTGGCCAGAGGCGAGAGAACTGAAATCAGAGGACTATGCAGCTTCTACGTAAAGACCTACAAAAGCTACTCTGGGAGAAATCCAAAGACTGGCGAAAAGGTTGAAATTAAACCAAAAAAACTCCCATTTTTCAAATGCGGTAAAGAATTGAAAGATCGGGTTGATTATTAGTTTGTGCCTGGGTTTGAATTCATAAAAGGCCAGAATCAGCCGCTGGAAATTCTGTCAGTGCTTATCAGCAAAGGGGCCGTTCCCCACGGGATGCTTTTTATAGGCATCAACGGGATAGGAAAACGCACAACAGCCCTTGCCCTTGCAAAGGCACTCAACTGCACACACAGCAGGAATGAGGAGCCGGGGCCGGAAGTATATCATACTGCAATACCTTGCGGTATCTGTAAACAGTGTAAAAAAATTGAATCCGGTGTCCATCCGGATATCTACTTTCTTGAACCACAGGGACAATTTATAAAAGTCGACAGGATCAGGGATTTGATAGCCAATCTCGCAATGAAGCCCTTTGAGGCTGAAGTGCGAGTGGTTGTCATATCTGATGCCATGGCCATGAATGTTCAAGCCCAGAACGCCCTCCTGAAAGTACTTGAAGAGCCACCCCCAAGAACCATAATAATTCTTACGGCCACCAACACAACAGACCTGCTCCCGACAATATCGTCCCGATGCCAGCAAATACAATTTGCCCCCCTTTCAAAAAATTTTATAGAAAAAAAACTCTGTAATGATTACGGAATTGATGCCAAAGCAGCTATAATCATTGCAGAAATAGCCGAAGGCAGCCTTGACAAAGCTGTTTTGATGGCGAAAAAAGGATGGATTAACTTTAGAGACCTTGTTATATCTGGCTTAGAGGATGCTCAGGAAGGCAGCTCCGGGATCAGGATGTCCCTGGCCCTGAAACTGTCGGCAAAACGGGACACTGCCGTTAATGCGCTCGATGTTACAGCGTCATGGCTCAGAGACCTGATGGTCATAAAGTATGACCCGGAACGCATCACCAATAAGGACTGGATGGAACGGCTGGAACGGCTCTCTGAAAAAGCTGAAGAAAAGACCATACTAAACGGCCTTGAGGCTGTGTATGAAACCAGAAAAAGGATTGAAGGTAACGCAAATACCCGGCTTGCAATGGAGGTTTTTATTTTAAAACTTTTTGGGCAGGGCTGGATTAAATAACATACATCGCAAACACCGACTATACTTGCAATCTTGATATTATGACTTTTTTTGTGAAGATAAGGAAAGATCAAAAAGACAGCATAGATACCGCCTATATTTGCAAACTTGGGAATAGTACCTTTTTTGTATAGATAAGGGAATAAACAGATAATGATAAAGGTTACGGGCGTACGTTTTAAAACAGCAGGGAAGGTTTACAACTTTGACAGCGGAGTTTTCGTCCTTGGCAAGGGGGATCATGTGATTGTGGAGACAGAGCAGGGGCTTGGCTTTGGCTCGGTTGTTATCCCACCCTTTGAAGTGGAACCCAAGGAAAACGATAAACCCCTGAAAAGGGTCTACAGGCTGGCACTTGAAAAGGATTTTAAGCAGCTTGTAAGAAAAAAGTCCTCCCAGGACAGGGCACACCGTTTCTGCCAGAACTGCATTGACACTCTGAAACTGAAAATGAACCTGTTTGAGGTCGAGAGTACCTTTGACGGCAGCAAGCTTACTTTTTACTTTACTGCCGATGGAAGGGTTGATTTCCGAGAGCTTGTTAAAATGCTGGTTCGGGAATTTAAGATCCGCATTGAAATGCGCCAGGTGGGAATCCGAAATCAGGCAAAGATGTGCGGCGGACTTGGAAGATGCGGCAGGGAAATCTGCTGCTGTTCTTTCATAGAAAAATTCGGCCCGGTTTCCATAAGGATGGCAAAGGAACAGAGCCTGTCCCTTAACCCCACAAAGATTTCCGGCCTGTGCGGAAGGCTGATGTGCTGCCTTACCTTTGAAAACGAGGTCTACAAAAGCCTCAAGGAAGATTATCCAAAGCCGGGAAAATTCGTTGAAACACCTAACGGCAAAGCCAAGGTGCTGCGCCTCAACGTTATTTGCGGACGTGTGGCCGTCAGGCTTGAAACTGGTGAAGAAACTGAGGTTCCTATTGAAAAAATAAAACCTGCAAAGTTTCGAAGATAGATTATCTTTCACCTTTTGAACAAACCGGGCCTTAAAACCTGTCAGGGCAAAATATAAATACAACATGAAGCAATCTGTTTTTTTGCTTATTTCATAGCCAGACCATTTGGTGAAACAAAGCAAAAGGCTTCGAAAAAAATTTAGGTTATCAGGAGTTTTTTTTTTGCTTATTTCATAACCAGACTATCTGGGGAAACAAAGCAAAAGGCTTCGA
>JAOZSB010000027.1:0-11109 GCA_029939895.1 Desulfobacterales bacterium | reverse complement strand
TTTTTTGCTTATTTCATAACCAGACTATCTGGGGAAACAAAGCAAAAGGCTTCGAAAAAAATTTAGGTTATCAGGAGTTTTTTTTTGCTTATTTCATAACCAGACTATCTGGGGAAACAAAGCAAAAGGCTTCGACAAAAATTAGGTTACCAGGAGTATTATTAAGATGGTCGATAGATTCTACGTTACAACACCGATATATTATGTCAATGCCCGCCCCCACCTGGGACACGCATACACTACAATAGCCGCAGATGTGGCCAACAGATTTCATGCCATGCAGCAAAAGGAGCTATTGTTCCTCACTGGCACGGATGAGCATGGAGACAAGGTTGTACAGGCCGCAGAAAATGAAAACCTGGATGTCAGGGACTATGTGGACATGATAAGCGGGCTGTTCAGGAACATGTGGCCGAAGCTCAACATCAAGCACAGCCATTTTATCAGAACCACAGACAAAAGCCATATAGCTGTTGTGGAAAAAATACTGGCTTCGATTTATGAGCAGGGCGACATTTATTTCAGCGAATATGAGGGCCTGTACTGCTTTGGCTGCGAACGCTTCTACATGGAGCGAGAACTTGTGGACGGCAAATGCCCTGACCACGAGGTTGCACCGGAAACGATCAAGGAGTCCAATTACTTTTTCAAAATGAGCAAGCACCAGGACTGGCTCATCGACCATATAAAGAAAAATCCAGACTTCATACGCCCCAAAAGATACAAGAATGAAATACTCTCCTTTTTAAAGGAACCACTTGAGGATCTTTGTATATCCCGGCCCAAATCAAGGCTGGAGTGGGGAATCACCCTGCCCTTTGATGAAAATTATGTAACCTATGTCTGGTTTGATGCCCTGCTGAACTACATTTCTGCACTAGGCTATCCAGATGGCGAGCTTTTCAACAAGTTCTGGGGTTCAGCAAACCATATAGTTGCAAAGGATATTATCAAGCCCCACGGCATATACTGGCCAATCATGCTCAAGGCGGCTGGAATACCAATCTATAAACACCTCAATGTTCACGGCTACTGGAACATAGACAAAAGCAAAATGTCCAAAAGCCTGCAAAACGCCGTCGATCCCCTGGCTATGAAGGATAAGTACGGGATTGATTCATTCAGATATTTCCTGATGCGCGACATGGTATTTGGACTTGATTCAAATTTCAGCGAAGACGCACTTGTCGGCAGGCTCAACTCCGATCTTGCAAATGATATTGGCAACCTTTTTTCCAGGGTTCTGGCAATGGTGCACAAGTACATGAACGGCATTGTCCCGGAGATTGATGAAAACGTAAGAAAAGAGTTTGTCCTTGACCTTGAGAGCCAGGCTGAAAAAACAATTTCTGAGTATACAGTCGGGATGGAAAACTTTGAGTTCCACAAGGCAATAACCGCTGTGTGGGAACTGATAAGCCGCATGAACTCCTATGTAGACACGACTGCGCCATGGGAACTGTTTAAAAAGAAATCAACCAGGCCGCAACTTGAAGCAGTCCTGGTGAACCTCCTTGAAGGGCTGAGAATCGTTGCTGGTCTTATCTCTCCGGTAATGCCGGATACAAGCCAGACCATGCTTAAGCACCTGGGCATTGAATCCGCACTCACCCTTGATTCCCTTAAAAACTTCCGGGGAATCCCGCAGGGAACCCAGATTTTAAAATCCATCACCCTGTTTCCCAGGGTTGACGTTGCAAAAAAACAGAACGGGCCTGTTTCCAAAAAAGCCTCAAAGCAAAACAAAAAACAGGCAAAGCCAAAGGATGAAAAAAACAACATGGATGACGGCCTTCTGACAATTGGAGATTTTGCAAAGATAAAACTGGTAACCGGCAGGGTTGTTGAGGCTGAAAAGCTGCCAAAGGCCAATAAACTGTTAAAACTCAAGGTTGACATAGGGGACGAGAAAAGAACAGTCGTAGCTGGCATTGCAGCATCCTACGCACCAGAGGAATTAGTTGGCAAAACTGTGGTTGTTGTGGCCAACCTGAAACCAGCCAAGCTGATGGGTACGGTTTCCGAGGGAATGGTTCTTGCCGCAGTTGATGATGATGGCTGTTCAGTTCTGACCCTTGACAGTGACAAAAAACCAGGGACCGGAGTAAGGTAAAATCCCCTGATAAAATTTTATTTGCCAGAAACAGATGCTGACAGCAGATCATAATTTTTAGTTACTATTATCAGATAATATTACCAAGGAAACCGCAAATCATATATGGCCCTGAATAAATACTCACCTGTAAAAACTCGTAAACGGCCTGCCTGGCGGGACTACCAGAAGTCCCTTAAAAAAAACAGGTCGAGAAAAGACAGGTACAGGGTCAACCCTGCGGTTCTGGCAGAATTATCAAAATACGCAGCCATACTTGTGGTGTGCGTGGTTGTCATTTTTGCCGGGAAAGGCTTCCTGGCCTGGATTCTTGAATTTGATTTCTCCAGCGGGGACGTACCGTTACAGACAGACGCAGCCAAACCAAAAGTCGAAAAAGCCCCTGGATTCAAGCTGCAAAAAAAGGACATCCATGCCCTCATCAGCGACAAATCTTTTGTCAATCCAAAGAGCAACAAAATAGTTTCCTTTTTAAACGGCAAAAACTATGTAGTTGAAACCACCATTGATGTTCCTTTGCACAATTATCTTTTTAAAAACATGGACAGGAGAAATTCCCGTTATATCGCAATCGTGGCCATGAACCCGGACACTGGGAAGATTCTTGCCATGGCAGGCTATGATAAAACAGATTCAATTAACAACCCGTGCCTCAAGGCGACATTTCCATCTGCCAGTATTTTTAAACTGGTAGCAGCAGCAGCAGCAGTTGAGCAACTGGGGTATACTGCCAATTCTATCATAAAGTACAACGGCAGGAAGCACACCCTGTATAAACGCCAGCTCAAGGATCGCAACAACAAGTACACGCAAAAAGTCTCCTTAAAAAAGTCCTTTGCAGAATCCATAAACCCGGTTTTCGGAAAATTAGGAGCCAACCTTCTTAAAAGACAGGCCCTGGAAAAATATGCAGATGCCTTCTGGTTCAACAAAGAAATAAATTTTGAAATGCCCGTCAGTGCCAGCAGTTTCAGCATTTCCGATGAGTCCTATGAATGGGCGGAAATTGCCAGTGGTTTTAATCGTGACACCGTGATTTCACCTATACACGGCGCTCTAATGGCCTCTGCTGTCATTAATAACGGAAACATGATCGAACCAACCCTGGTTGAAAAAATACTCGATTCAAAGGGTGATGTCGCATACCAGTCAAAGCCAGAGCCAATGAATGCAGTTGTAAGCAAAAAAACCACAAAAGAGCTGATAACAATGATGCGTGCAACCGTAGACAAAGGAACCGGACGCAAGGCTTTTCGAGGCTACACCCGTGACCACGTCCTCAAAAGGCTCAACATCGGCGGCAAAACAGGCTCCATCAGCAATAAATCACACGAAGTACGCTTTGACTGGTTTATTGGCTTTGCAGAAGAAAAAAAAGGCCCGGGCCGCCTTGTAATGTCTGTGGTTGTGGGTCACCATAAATACATAGGAAAACGTGCAACCTATTACGCACGGATTGCCATGAAGCACTATTTTAAAGAATACTTTTTGACAAAAGACAGCAAAATTACTAATAATCCATAAGTTGTTAATTTTAACTGTACGGGCGGTAAATAAATAGCCACACGCTGTTTTGCGACTGGAGAGGTTTAATTTGTTTTTAAATATTTTTATTACAAGGGACTATATAAGGGGGACTCATGCCAGGGTTTGAAATTTTCGGGGACGAGGAAAGAAAAGAAGTTAACGATGTACTGGAATCCGGGGTTTTATTCCGCTACGGTTTTGATGCAAAACGAAACGGCAACTGGAAGGCAAAGGAGCTTGAAGAAGAGCTTTGCAAGCTGACCGGGGCAAGCCATGCCCACCTTTGCTCAAGCGGAACCTCTGCCTTGAACATCGCCCTTGCTGCCTGCGGTGTTGGAGCCGGGGACGAGGTTATCACCACCCCCTTCACCTTTGTGGCAACCTTTGAGGCCATACTTTTTGCTGGAGCAATCCCTGTATTTGCAGAGATTGACGAAACACTGTGCCTCAGCCCCGAAGGAATAGAAGCTGCAATCACACCACGGACAAAGGCGGTCATGTGTGTCCACATGTGCGGATCAATGGCGAAAATCGACCAGATCACAGCTCTGTGCAACAAAAAGGGGATAGTCCTGATCGAAGATGCCTGCCAGGCCATAGGCGCAAGCTTCAAGGGAAAACACCTCGGCACATTTGGAAAAGCCGGCTGCTTCTCCTTTGATTCCGTAAAGACCGTAACCTGCGGAGAAGGCGGCGGCATGATAACCAGCGACAGGGACGTATACCTGAAGGCAGACCAGTACTCCGACCACGGACACGACCACATTGGAAACGACAGGGGACTTGAAGACCATCCCATTATAGGGTATAATTTCAGGATAAGCGAATTAAATGCTGCTGTTGGCAAGGCCCAGTTAAGAAAACTTGGGCAAATAATTGAAATTCAAAAAAAGAATAAAAACGCCATCAAGGATGCAATTAAAACGGTTCCAGGCATCACTTTCAGGGAACTGCCAGATGAAGCAGGCGATTCAGGAACTTTCCTCAGCTTTTTCCTGCCCGATGCGGAGTCAGCAAGAACCGCTGCAAAAAACCTCGCAGAAGCCGGGGTTGGATGCCCATACTGGTTCAATAATAACTGGCACTATTTCCGCCAGTGGCACCATTTACACGGCATGAAATCAGCCGCAGCAGTGCAGGGATCAATTGCACAGGGCTTGCCGGACTTCTCAAAAATCGAGCTTCCAGAATCTGACCGCATAATGTCTCGTGCAATTTCAATGCAGATTATGCTCTCATGGACAAAGGAAGAACTTGATCAGAGAATCGAAAAAACCGTTGCTGCCCTTACACTTTAACATATTTTTTAATTTTGAATTTATGATTTTGTTTTTTAAAAAATTCAAGCATTCAAAAAAAAACTGAAATCAAAAATATAAGGACTATAAATGAACTTCAGAAATTTTAAAAATGTAGCTAACACGGTGTTCGGGCCAGGCAGCTTTGAGCAGACCGATGAAATACTGTCCGAAAAAAGAGGCAATTCTTTCATGACCTTTCTCCTTGACGATGTCTTCGATGGAAAAGAGCTTGAAAAACGCATCCCACTCCATGACGGTGATCTGCTGATAAAGGTAGATATCTCTAATGAGCCGAAAACATCCTATGTTGATGAACTCAGGCAGCAAGTCATGGCCCATACCGGCAAAGCCCCGGATGGCGTTATCGGCATTGGCGGTGGAAGTACAATGGATCTTGCAAAAGCGGTCGCCCTCATGCTTACAAACCCTGGCTCATCAGCCGACTACCAGGGATGGGATCTGATCAAAAACCCGGCTGCTTACCACGCTGCCATTCCCACACTATCGGGTACCGGGGCATGTGTTTCAAGAACTACAGTACTGACCGGGCCGGAAAAAAAGCTTGGCATAAATTCCGATTACACAGTTTTTGACCAGATAATCCTTGACCCTGAGCTGATCAAGGATGTCCCACCTGACCAGAGATTCTACACCGGCATGGATTGCTTTATCCACTGCATAGAATCGCTGGAGGGAACTTTCTTAAACGCATTCAGCAGGGGCTATGCAGAAAAGGCATGTGAACTATGCCTGGAAGTATTTCTTGCAAGTCCAGATGACGATTCAGAGGACGCAGACGGCAAGCTGATGATGGCCTCGCTTTTTGGAGGACTCAGCATCGCATATTCACAGGTGGGTGTCTGCCACGCAATGTCATACGGCCTTTCATTTGTATTAGGCACACGCCACGGCATCGGCAACTCAATAGTCTTTAATGTTTTGGATGAGTACTACCCCGAAGGCGTAAAGCAGTTCCGGGAAATGCTGGCAAAGCAGGATTTTGAAATGCCTGCAAACATCATGAAAGACGTTAGTGATGATGATATTGATAAGATGATTGATGTTGCACTGATACTTGAACCCCTTTGGGAAAACGCCCTTGGCAAGGACTGGAAGCAAAAGATCACCCGGGAAAAGTTAAAAGAAATCTACAAAAGGATGTAGTAAAATTATGCGCAATTTATTCCCTAGAATATTTGCTTTTATCAATGATATGCTTCGAGCAGAAATCTATTTCAACAGGAGCCTGTCACAGGTTCCTGGAAACTCGATAGTATTTTTTCCATATTCAGCCACACTGCTTGCCTGCGGTCTTGTTGGCGTGGTGTCATATAAAAAACCAGAGCGGCCCCATAAAAAACCAGAGATTTCTGTTTTAGAAGAAAAAATAAAACTCGTCTGGAAAAAAAGGCTGGAAGTCTGCCTGGGCCAGGAGCCTGATTCGAATACAGGCATAGACGTTGAAAAGGATTGCTTTGGCGGAGATGCCCTGATTGAGTCCATTAGCGATGATGTTTGTGAGCTGAAAAAAGACGCACTTTTTTTTGAAGTTTTTGTTAACGAAAACGTACAAACCGGAATAAACCGCCTGACCGGAAAGCTGACGGGACTTGTTGAGGAAGAGGAAAAATTTCTTTTTGAAAGGATGGGAACCCTTCCTGCTTCTACGGTAGAAGTAATTTCCAAACGGATTGAAGCAATCAAGGATATTGCATGGCGGCTTTCAAAAGAGATTTCTGAAAACGTCAAAAAAGTAAAAGGGCTTATTGCAACCAAGGCATTCCCTTCTGAATCAAAGATAAAAATATTTAAAAAAATAAATGCAGTACTAAACAGCATCGACCGCCTGGAAGTAAGGGGGCGCGACTCTGCCGGTATTTCTTTGCTTTTTGTTTTAGAAAAAGACGAATATCTCAGGTTCACAGAAACCCTTTCTAATATTTCCTGGTCAAGTGATTCTGAAAACACTACTCCCGACAGTGATAATGAGACCCTGCTTGATGAGTTTACACAGAGAATACAAAAAGAAGTACTTTCCGACCTATGCATCTCTGTTAACGAAATTGACGGGCCAACACCCCAGGTTGCCATCTCCATAGCATACAAGATTGCTGCGGAAATTGGGCGACTGGGCGATAATGTAGTATTTATTCGCAGCAGAATACGACAAGACGCTATTTTGCAGACTCTGTCGCTGTTTTCTCACATGCGGCACACCGTATCGGCCCACACCAGATGGGCATCTGTAGGCTCCATAAAAGAAGCAAACTGCCACCCCATAGACAACAGGGCAGTTAGCGGCCACAAACCTGCCGGTATTATACACGTTTGCCTCAACGGCGACATTGACAACTATCTGGATCTTAAAAAAGAGTTTGAAGAAAACAACGGCAAAGTAGATACAAACATCACCACAGACACAAAAATTATCCCGCTTTTAATTGAAAGCAGCATCAATGAGGGCCTGAACCCGGAAGATGCCTTCCGTGCAGCAGTAAATTCCTTTGAAGGCTCACATGCCATATCCATGCACACTGACCTTGCGCCCGGCAAACTTTTTCTGGCCCAAAAGGGCAGCGGACAGGCAATCTTTATAGGCCTTGCAGACGATCACTATATCACAGCCTCGGAAATATATGGCTTTGTGGAGGAAACCTCAAGCTACTTAAAACTTGACGGAGAAGTAATTGCACAGGGCAAAAATGGCGACACCCAGGGACAGATTTTTGTCCTGGATCAGGCAAAAGACGGCGGTTTAAGCGATATATCCGCCATGTACTACGATGGCACGCCCATCAACCTGACAGAAGATGATATTATCCACACGGAAATTACTTCCAGGGATATTGACCGCCAGGCCTTTAACCATTACTTCCTGAAGGAGATTTCAGAGGCTCCCGACTCCGTAGAAAAAACCCTTTTAAACCGCTGGAAAGTCAGTGGTAATGACGAACAACCCTATGTAGCACTTGATGAGAACACCGTTCCTGAAACCATAAAGACAGGGCTTGCATCCGGCTCCATAAAACGGATATTTTTTGTGGGCCAGGGAACCGCTGGAATCGCAGCACTTGCCTGCGCCGACATTCTCAGTTACTACCTGAACGACCCGGATCTCATCATCAACGCCCTCAAAGCCTCGGAGCTGTCGGGTTTTCGGCTGATGGAAGATGATGCAGATGATTATATGTCTGACTCGCTCGTTATCGCCATAACCCAGTCCGGCACCACAACTGACACCAACAGGACAGTCGATATGGTGCGGGAACGTGGCGCACACACTATGGCAATCGTCAATCGCAGGGACTCCCACATCACCTTCAAGGTCGATGGCGTAATGTACACCAGCAGCGGCAGGGATGTTGAGATGTCCGTTGCATCCACAAAGGCGTTTTATTCCCAAATTATAGCAGGCGCACTTTTAGGGCTGTTTTTTGCCCAGACGCTTAATAAAAGAAGTAAAGGTTTTATAGCAGAAGAACTAAATGCATTACTTGAAGTTCCAGATCACATGCGGCAGGTTCTCACCCAGAAAGACAGCATACAGGAATCCGCAGACAAGCTTGCCCTTTCCAAAACATACTGGGCAGCAGTTGGAAGCGGCCCGAACAAGGCCTCTGCCGATGAAATTCGCATCAAGCTGTCTGAGCTTTGCTACAAAACAATTTCCACGGATTATGTTGAAGATAAAAAGCATATTGACCTGTCCTCTGAACCATTGATAATAGTATGTGCAGCCGGGACAAGAAGTAATGTCATAGGCGATATTATTAAGGACACTGCCATATTTACTGCACACAAGGCCACGCCCGTAATAATAACCGATGAGGGTGAAGACCGCTTTGATATGTATTCCGATCACATCTTCCATATCCCCCATGTCAGGGAACACCTGGCCCCTGTTTTAAGTACACTTGTGGGGCATTTGTGGGGTTATTACGCTGCACTTTCAATAAACGAAGCATCCAGCTTTCTGCACAATTTCAGAGAAGACCTGAAAATAACCATGGATGAATACACCGATGCAGGGCTTGACATTTTTGAACTGATTCTTGAAAAACGTTTTCGTGAAAAAATTGCACAATTCTACGCAGAATTCAGAAGAAGAAGCTCACGGCAACGGTTCCTGAGTGCATCAGGGTTTGAAGGAGCTTCAGACCTGACGCTGCTTCTGAAATACCTGACCGGCAGCCTCCCGGTACTCGAATTTGAGATAGATTTTGGAGTAAAAGGAACTGCCCTTAATATGATTAACGAGCTTTTCAAATGTCTGGGAAGCGCGATAAACGCCCTTGCCCGGCCTATCGACGCAATCAAACACCAGGCCAAGACCGTCACCGTTGGCACAAGCCGTATAAGCGAAAAACTCGAAGGTATGATTTTCGACAACCTCGACACCCATGGATTCGGCATCTCGCACCTTACTCCAAGCAACATTCTGGTTTTGAAAAACTTCCAGAAAATAATCCAAAAAATTAAAGGTGCAGTACTGTACAAAATCTCCGGCCTGAGCGTCCTTGGAGAAGCAACCGAAAACACTCGCATAGAAGTAGTAAGAAAAGACGGTTCCTCGGCAGTTATTCCTTCACGGGCAGAAAAAGAAAATTTGCTGATCGGTACAAAACGAATCATAGTTCGCCAGGGCAACGTATACATAGGCAAAGGCAGAAAGGACGGCAGAAGCATACTTGCCATCCCCCTTGTCTCTGCATCCAAAACCGCTGGCAGCGTGATCGAGCATATCCTGCTGTACAACATCACCCTCAGGGACGAAGTACTGCTTAATGACAAGATCAAGGCACTTGGCGGCAAGTTCGAGCATATCAAAAACATTGTCCAGGAAAATACAATCACCTGGCAGGACGATTTCATTGACCTCGTGGACATGCAGGAACTATTCGGCAAGTCCGCAGAAAAGATTGCCGAGCTTCTGGTAGCCATGGTTGGAAAATAAACCTGCCAGCTGCCATTTTACTTTTGATTATACTTTACTTCTTTTTTACTTCAATCAGGGATACCCCGGATTCTGTTTGTGTAATGCTCGTTATTATAAATCCTGAAGCAGAAAACAGCTCTTCAAATTCTTTAATGGTGCGTTCTCTGCCTCCCCCCATAAGGAACACTTCAAGATCGAGAAACTTTGCCACGCAGAATTCATTACCCTCTGGAATAATTGCTTCCACAACCAGAAGACGCTGATCCATGTCCATAATACTCGACAGGTTGCCCAGGATTTTTTTTGCCAGCTTGTCGTTAAAATCGTGGAGGATATTCGACATAATATAAAGATCGCTGCCCTCTGGAATTGACTCAAAAAAATCGCATGGTTCAAAAATAATACTGCTGCCCGCAAGTTTCATGCGCTCCCGCCCTCTTTTAACTACTTCCGGCAGGTCGGCAACCACACCGGATACACCAGGAAATGCCCCAGTGACAGCAGCCATTAGCTCCCCATGACCGCCGCCAACATCTGTAATTTTTTTAAAACAAGAGAAGTCAAATCCCTGGCTAATGGCTCCGTTTACAATATGTGATTTTGCGCCATTTGCCCTGTAAAAATACTCTGCTTCCTCCGGGTGTTTTGAAAACCACGAAAATGCATCTTCTTTATACACCTCTTCAAAGGATGATTTGCCGTTTTTAATGCTGAACAACAGGTTGTCCCATGTTTTGCAGTGGCTCTCTGACTCGAACATCATGGACACATATTTCAATTGATCCTCTTTCAGGGTTTCGCTCATGGGCGTGTTTGAAAAAACTTTTGCCTTTACTTCCTTAAAAATACCAGCACTGGCAAGCGCGCGCAACAGCCTGTAGAGCATGTCTGAATCTGCGCCTGTCATTTCAGATAGTGATGCAATGCTAATTTCACCATCATCCAGGATGTCTGCAATCCCCAGCGATGCTGCTGCATGTACGGATTTGGCAACCCATTTGCTCATAATTATTTTCATCATCTCATGATTTGCATTGTGGCCTGCATTTTTGTTTTCATTCATTTTTTAAGCTCCTTTTGTTGTATTGATTTGTATTCATAAAATTTTGTCCCTGATTTCCACAGGAATTCCAGCACAGGCAAACCTGCCTGTGTCGCAAAACATTTACTGTGCAGGAGCATTTTTTTTTGAGAGAATATTCATTCAGTTGAAAGGCTGCTTTCAATAAATA
>JAOZSB010000249.1 GCA_029939895.1 Desulfobacterales bacterium | reverse complement strand
GTGCCCAAATCCAATTGAAATTATTCGATTTTTAACGGGACACTACTGATATTTATCAAATATTTACCTGACCAGTCAAGATAATAACCCTGAATTTGAAAAATTGGTGCTTATCAATATTTCAAAACCAGGCCCTGGTACTTTTAAAATTTAGAAAAGACATTTTTGAAATCAGCATTTTTGTTGCGTTGCAGAGCGTATAGGAGTATAGTTTTTTTACTAAAAAATTATTTTCTAAGGCTGAGGCAGCCAGACAGCAATTGAGCAGGATATATATACTGGTTCCGGGCATCGGCCGCTTAATAAAATCATGTGACAGCTTAACTTTTTATTCATGGGGATGGTAAAATGGATTTTGTAATAATCGGAGGGGATGCCGCTGGAATGAGTGCTGCCAGCAGAGCCAAAAGATCAAAGCCGGAAATGAACGTCACGGTACTTGAAATGACAAATGACGTATCGTACAGCGCCTGTGGATTGCCATATAACATAGCTGCGCCGGAAAGAGAAATGGACGATCTTATAGTCAGAAAGGCGCAGGTTTTCAGGGATAAACAGGGAATAGACCTGCTGACCGGACACAGGGTGGAAGCACTTGATTGTGATGCAAAAATTGTTAAAGGGACGACTGCCGAGGGCGGAACCTTTGAAAAAAAATACGACAAGCTCCTTATCGCCACAGGCGGACGCTCAATAAAACCGGACATTCCAGGAATAGATCTTCCTGGTGTAATGGCACTCAAAAATATAGCCGATGGAAGAAGGATAAAAAGTTTTTTAATTGAAAAAAACGTAAAAAAAGTTGTGATAATCGGTATGGGTTATATTGCCCTGGAAATGTGCGAAGCCTTGCGGGGCAGGGGCATTGAGGTTGCAATGGTGAAACCGGGGAAACAACTGCTGCCCTGGATGTCTGAGGAATTGTCCGATGTTGTAAAGGGTGAACTCGAAGACAACGGGGTCAGTCTTTATCCGGGCCATGCCATTGAAAAAATTGAAGAGACCGGCAGCGGTTACAATGTTGTCTGCGATGGACTGGAGCTTTCTGGTGATATGGTGCTTGTTGCAATTGGCATTATACCCAACAGCGAGTTTGCGCGGGATGCCGGGCTTGAGTTGAGTGTAGGAAATTCGATTTCCGTGGATACGGGTCTTAGAACCTCGGACAGCGACATTTATGCTGCTGGAGACTGTGCAGATGCTCATCATATTGTTTCGGGCCAAAAGACCTGGATACCCCTTGCACTGTGGGCAAACAGGGGAGGGTGGGCGGTTGCTGACAACGTGACTGGAAAAGATGTGGAACTTCAGGGGATTGTTGGAACTGCGATATTTAAGGTGTTTGATTTAGAAGTGGCAAGAACCGGGCTGACCGTTGCTGATGCTGAAAAAGCCGGGTTTGAGCCTGCTGAGGTCATGGTAAAGACAAGATCAAAGGCACATGGTCATCCTGGAAATACGACAATATTTTCCAGCATGACAGCCGATGTAAAAACCGGCAGGCTTTTAGGTGCGCAGATGGTGGGCAGGGAAGGCGTGGCACACAGGATAAATGCTGTGGCTGTGGCGCTGCATAACTCAATGACAGTAGAAGGTTTTACTTCGTGCGATTTGTCCTATGCACCTCCCTTTGGCCCTGTCTGGGACCCGCTTTTAACGGCAGGAAACCAGCTTATGAAAAAATTATAATCAAAGGCTGAAATTGGGCAAAAGGAGATGTTTTTCTGTGGGCATTAAATAGTGAATTGTATGGTGAGTTAATCTATGCTATATATTTAAAATCGATACAGAATACATAAGCTTTTTTAACATGAATGCAGCTAAAGGAGTTTTAATACAATGATAAAAAATAGAGCTTTAGCAATTGCAGTATTGACTGCCGTGCTGATCGCCAGTATCGGCGTTGGTGCAGTACCTGCTGCCGAGAAGCAGTATACTGCTTATAACCTGTGGTTTGAAAAACCTCAAAAAGTAAGCAGTATAAATTATAAAAGGGGTGCAATTATTCCAGCCGGCACCGAGATAACCAACGTCAGGACAGGCACAAAGGGCAAGTTCAGCCTGCTTTCTTTTACTGCAAAAAAAAATAACAGGAACTTTATAATATACTGGTCGCAAAAATATCATCCTGGTAAAACTGTACAGGATTTCAAAAACAAATTTGTGACAACTAAAACCTTTGCCTCCATCACAAAGGGGCTGACGAAAAAGGATGTTGCTGCTATCAAGTCCGGGACACCGTATCTGGGCATGGGCAAAAAAGCACTCCTGATATGTTACGGTCAGCCGCCTGAACATGCAACATTCGACCATGATGCTGCCAAATGGACATACTGGTCAAGCAGGTTTATAAAAAAGATTATAACTTTTAACAGCAAGGGGCGAATAATCAGCATCAAAGGTGGTGTTTAGCCCGGTTGCAGTATTTATTAAAAACATATTCAGGCAAGAAGAATAAAAAATATGGAAATCTGGTCAACACAAGTAGCAGAAGAAAAAAAAACCAATATTGACCCTGGTGAAAGGGCGACAAAGCAAGTGCTTGAACGGCAGGCGGACTTTATCGCAAAAGAGCCAGTCATGGCATTTGTGATAAACGCCATGCCGGAGATTGTAGTAGTTACCAACAAGCAGCGGCAGGTTGTCTTTGCTAATGATGCATTGTATAAATTTATTGATACTGCTGATCCAAGCCTGATAGTTGGTCTCAGACCGGGTGAAGCCCTTGGGTGTGCACATGCAGTTGGTTCAGAGGGCGGTTGCGGTACAACAGAGTTTTGCGAGGCATGTGGTGCGGCCCAGACCTTTCTTGCAGGATTAAACGGGATTTCATCGACAAACGAATGCCTGATAACAAGGGCGGATGGCGGTGAAGCCCTGGATTTAAGGATATGGGGAACTCCCTTTGTCAGTGGCGGGGAGGAATTTACATTCGCAATTATAAAAGACATAAGTCATGAAAAAAGAAGAAAGGTTCTCGAACGGATTTTTTTTCATGATATTATGAATACAGCAGGCGCACTCAGGGGGTTTGCAGAGGTTCTGACCCTGGTTCCTCCTGAAAAAATTGATGGAATTAGACAAAATATTTTTAATCTTGCAGAGACGCTTATTGAAGAGATAGCAGCTCAAAGGGACATCCATGCTGCTGAAAACCATGAGCTGAGTCCTGAGTTTGAACCTGTTCAGGGATTACCGCTTCTGCATGAAGTTGCGTGCCAGTATTCAAACATTGAAATCTCAAAAGAAAAGAGCATTGCTGTTGACGAAGGTGCTGAAGATGCAATGATTGATACCGATGTCACCCTGTTGCGAAGAGTCATTGGCAATATGGTTAAAAACGCACTGGAGGCTGCCGGCCCTGGTGAGACAATAACCCTGGGAAGTCGCAAAACAGAGAAAGGATTAGACATCTGGGTTCACAATCCAAACTTTATACCCGATTCGATCAGACGACTGATATTTAAAAGATCCTTCTCTACAAAGGGGAAGAGCAGGGGGCTTGGCACATACAGCATCAAGCTGCTGACCGAAAGTTACCTCAGGGGATCGGTATGGATGGAGACAGATGAAAAGGAAGGAAGCACATTTACGATTCAAGTTCCTTTTGTATCATGAGAGCAGGAAAAGTAAAAAACTTGAATGCGTTTTATTTCTGTAGTCCTAAAAATTATTTGTCCTGGATAAAACGAAAATGATAAGAATATTAATAATAGATGATTCCAGCACGTCACGGCTTCTTTTGGAAACGATTCTGAGAGGTGTTGGGTATTCAGACCTTGTCATGGCTGGTTCGGCTGCCGAGGCCCTTGAATATCTTTACTATGATGTGGCAGATGGGAAAAAAACAGAAGTTGATCTGATTCTCATGGATATTGTAATGCCAGAGGTCAGCGGGATTGAGGCAACCGGAAAAATTAAGTCTGTTAAAGGACTGAAGGATATTCCCATAATCATGGTCAGTACCGGGGATGAGGAAATGAGCCTGGAAAGAGCATTCGAGGCTGGTGCAATTGACTATATCCAGAAGCCTGTTAATAAAACCGAACTTAGCTCCAGGGTCAGGTCTGTTCTGCGTTATAAAAAAGAGACCGACAGGAGAAAGGATCGGGAAGAAGACTTAAAAAAACTCAATGCAAAGCTGGAAAAAGCAATGAATGAGGCCAAGGACTGGGCGCAAAGAGCAGAGATAGCCTCGAAAACAAAAAGCGAATTTCTGGCCAACATGAGTCACGAAATAAGAACACCCCTAAACGGTATAATTGGAATGTCAGAGCTTGCCATGGATACAGCCCTGGACGACTATCAGAAAAATATCATCACCGCAATAGTCTCGGATGCTGATTCTCTGTTAGGGCTGATTAATGATATTCTCGACATCTCGAAGATTGAGGCAAACAGGCTCGACCTGGAAATAATTCCCTTTAACCTGAGCGAGCTGATAGATGACGTGGCACAAAGCATTTCGCTTCGTGCGAGCATAAAGGGACTCGACTTTAATGCAATTGTTTTACCGGAAATTCCAGAAAAGCTGCTGGGGGATCGGCTCAGGCTGAGGCAGATAATTGTCAATCTGGCGGGAAATGCAATCAAGTTCACCAATGAGGGAAGTGTGACCATCAAGGCACTTCTTAAAAAGCAGGATGCAGACAATGCAATGGTACGTTTTGAGGTGCATGATACTGGAATCGGCATCCCAGTGGAAAAACAGCAGCTTATATTTGAAAGCTTTACCCAGGCAGATGGCTCAACAACACGAGAGTTTGGCGGCACAGGGCTGGGTACTGCAATATCTAAAAACCTGACAGAAATGATGGGCGGCAGGATTGGAGTTGAAAGCAGTGATGGTGAGGGCAGCTTGTTCTGGTTTGAGATCAGTTTTCTTATTAATCAAAACGTAATAAGCAGTATTGAGGATGCAACCCAAAAAAAATCTGAGGATGCGATTGTGAATCCAGGAGGCGGAAAACGGATACTTCTTGTTGATGACTACCCAACAAACCAGTTGCTGGCATCTACCCAGTTGAAATCCTTTGGCTATATAGTTGATATTGCGGAAAACGGCAACGTGGCAGTAGAAAAATTTGGTCAGCAAAGCTATGATGTTGTTCTCATGGATATTCAAATGCCGGTTATGGACGGGTTTGAGACCACAAGACAGATAAGAAAAATTGACCAGGGCAAAACCCCTGTAATCGCAATGACTGCCCATGCAATGAAGGGTTTTCGTGAAAAATGCCTGGCAGGAGGGATGAACGATTATGTGACAAAGCCCTTGAAAAAAAAGACATTAAGAGAGGTGGTTGCAAAGTGGGTAGGTGGAATTGAAGCGGTAGTAGAAAGGGAAGCAGAACAGAAGGATGACCTTGTTGTTAATGCTCCGGCAACTGTTGAAAATAATGCCCGGCCAGCAGTTAGTGACGAGTTGACAGAAAAGACCCCGCCCGAAGAAATGCCTCTGGATTATAAACAGGCGCTTGAAGAGTTTGGCGGAAAAAAAGACTTCCTTCTTGAGTTGGCAGGGGCTTTTATTGAAAGAGCAAAGGAGCAGATCGTAAAAATTGGAACTGCAATGCAGGAAGATAACACTGAGCTTGTGCGCCTGGAATCCCATACCATTAGGGGCGGTGCTGCAAATCTCACAGCTTTTCCACTTGCATATGCAGCCAAACAATTGGAAATAATGAGCAGTGAAAATCGGTTATCCGACGGCAGTCAGGTGTATGAATCAATGAAAGAAGAGCTTGCCCGCCTGGATGATTATGTTAATAAGTTGAATTAAAAGAGAAATCTATATGTTTAGAAGACTATCTTGATAACGTTATGGAGATAAAATGAAATACCTGATCGTTGATGACGAACTGGTTAGCAGAAGCAAAATGGAAATGATTCTGGATAATTTTGGCGATTGCGTACTTGCTGAATCTGGACAACAGGCAATTGATGAATTCAAGAAGGCTAATGAAGAAGGCGCGCCCTTTGATCTTGTGATGATGGATGTTGCCATGCCGGAAATGGATGGCATAGAGTGCCTGAAAAAAATCAGAGAACTTGAAGTCGCAGATAAAAAATCCAAAGCAGGACCTGTCAAAATTATTATGGTAACAATAAAAAACGATGCAGAAATGATGCAGGCCTTGTTAACATCAGGATGCAACGATTTTATTCTGAAGCCCTTTAATTTTGAAAGAGTTCTCTTTAAGCTGAAAAATCACGCTCTTGTCCACGCTTGATTGAATTGCTGGTGTTACATGATGTTTTTTAAAATGCTGCATATTGACTAAGTGTTGATAAAAATTCATGTGACAAATTCTGTTGCCAATGTGCTGCAAATATCCTGTTTAAACTGTTGCAGAAACTGTTCAGGTGGACATGTCTAAACTCATATGAATTTGATAGAAAAGCTCTAAATGTATTTCTAAGGTTGCAATTGTTTTATAAACCCTGTATATTATTAAAAATCATTCAGTAAAAATAAAGAGCAAACCCCAATGCTGCGCTAAAGTAGTAATTAATAAGGGGTTATATCGCAAAGGTGTATATGAAGAGTTATCGTAAAGAATTGTGGTTTGAGGTACCAAAAAGAAGAGCATTTATAAATATTACACCCCATGTTGAAGACTGTATTCTGGAAAGTGGTATCCAGGAAGGGCTTATTCTTGTTAATGCAATGCATATTACTGCATCGGTTTTTATTAACGATGATGAATCCGGTCTGCACC
>JAOZSB010000248.1 GCA_029939895.1 Desulfobacterales bacterium | reverse complement strand
AAAATTACAGCACGTTGGGTGCTATTCTAAAAAGTTAAACGGGACACTACTGGTGAATGGTATTGAGGGGTGGCAGTTTGATTGCATCGAAAAAGCAGAAAAGGGTGGGACAAACCTCCACATACTGACTTTGATTGCCTACAAGTCACATTTTTATATTTTTAATGCAGTTGGAAATGAAGAAAAAGAAAAAAAACTCAGAGCATTTTCAGAGGATCTCCTGGGGAGCATCAAAATTCTGGCAAAGCAGCAAAAGTAGGTAAAAATAAATAACTCCAATGACAATATTTCTATTGCCATCGGAGTTAATAAATCACTGTGTCATACAAACTGCCATGGGCAGACCAACTTATAATCTTTATACTGCCCACAACGAAACATGCAAGAATTGCAACGCTTTAGTCTTTACTTTCATACAAACTTAAAACAGTTTCCCGCCACTGCCCTTGAGCAGGTTGTTGCCCATTTTTGACAGGTCGGACATGTCGCCGCCAATGCTGTCGAGGCCTTTTTTATCGTTACTCAGGTCATTTTTCGGGCCTTTGACTTTTTCCATTATGCCCGCCCTCAGTTTTTTATTAAACTGGGCTGCCTGCTTTTTAAGAATACTTCCGGCGGCATTTTGCAGTACTTTATCAAGATCTGTTTTCAGCTTAACATCATAGTTGCGATAGTCGCCTGTCACCGTGGCCTTGGCATTGAATGACGAAACATCTGACATTGCCGCAGTCATGGCACTGACGATTGGATTAGTGCCCTGGCTCTTTGCCACGACCAGATCAATCGACTTCAATTTGGAATCGATTACTGCATCTATGTTTTCTTTTTTCAGAACAGCGTTAACATCAAGGTCTGCCACAGCCTCTTTAATGAGGACTTCCATTGTCTGCCCCTGGTTAAGGGCCATGTTCTTTATTTGATACTGATCAATGGCAACCTGCAGGGTTCCTGACTCATCTGCCGGGTTGATGCTGTTATAGCTGCCCTGTGCTGTTACTTTTTTTACTCCTGTGAGCTTGTCGCCCGTGAACTCAAATGTTATGGGAACCCCTGTTATGTCCTGATCCGGGGTTATGTTTTTTACCCAGCCCTTTATTGTTCCAACATCAAGGATCACAGATGCTTCCAGGTACACAATAAGAAAATCAGGGACTGGCCTGTCTTCCTTGAACTTCACATTAACGCCCTTGCCGCGAACCTGTTTTACTTCTACTGGTTTTTGCTTCCCATCTTTTTTTCCGGCCTGTTTTTTTGCCTTGGCAATATAGGGCCTTGCCTTTTGCCACCATTGCTCAAACTTTGCCAGACTGCCGCAGATTTTGGAACCAAGCACAAGCCGTCCCATGTTGTTTAAGCCGGAGGCAGACATTCCGTACTTATTCTTAAGGCGGTTAAAGTCTGCGGTTGGAGCTTTTTCAATTTTCTTCATTAATGCTTCAATTTCTTTTATTTCTTTTTCAAAAGTCTTTTGAGCATTTTCAATCTTCTTTATATCAGCCTGTAGCTCCTTAAGATCCTTTGCCCCGCCGGAGACTGCGCCGATAGCACCCATAAGGCCGCCACCGGACTTTACATTTTTCAGCTTCTTTTCGTAGCTTTTAAGTTTTTTCTCATCAGGCAGTTCTGCCAGTCGCTTTTCCCATTCTGCTTTTTTCTTTTCCAGGTCTGCTTTTGCAGAATTGATAAGCTCAAGCGATTGCAGTTTTTCACGGCTCAGGATGTCTTTTACATCCAGGCTTGCAGTATCAGGCAGGGTGAAGTCATTGCAAAAATCTTTGCTCCCTTCGCTACTTGGTTTTTCTGCTGTTTTTTTAGCTTCTGCTTTTTTTGCTTCTGCCCTTTTCTTTGCAGAGCCTGTTAACTCGCCCGATGTTGTTCTTGGGGTATTGAACTTCACTCCATCAACAACCATTCCGTCAATTATAATTTTTCTTCTGATAAGTCCCAGAGGATCAATGACGAACTTGATCCTGCTGACATCAACAGCATTTTCCATGGGTGCATCAGGGTTTGTAACCTCAAGCCCGATCAGCTCAAGGCCCATTGGAGAAAGCGAAAGGTCTGCCGAAGCAAGCTCGACCTTTGCTCCGTTGATTTCTGATCCTGCTGCTTCTATACCCTTTTCTATGAGCATATCTGCAAAAACAAACCAGAAACCCAGAATCCCGCCAAATATTACTACAAATGCTATAAGTCCTGGCCAACGTATCCAGTTTTTCATATTAGTTGCCTCCTGCGACTGACTGATAAATTGAGAAGAGCTTGCTTCCCTTGACGATATGGCCAATTTTTGTTTTTTGAATCCACTCCAGCACATTCTCCCGATACTTGGTTATCAGGACGTTCAGGAGTATAAGGAGGACATCAAACAGAAGCAGAGATATAACAAGGCTCCCCATCAAAATAGAGTTGTTGAAGTTTGCCAGCCTGAAAAGCGGAATGTTGTAAAGTGTTGTCCACAGCCCTTCCAAAGGAGATGCGGTCAGGAGAAGCAATCCAAATTTATGAAAGATTGGATCAAGGGCAAAGGCAAGGCCGGAAAAAAAGCCCAGCCCAAGGATAAATGCCGATAAGTTCACCCTGATAAGCAATATCAACAGAAGCACAATTACGTTGTGCAGACTCAACAGCGGTGTGAACCCGGCTACCATTGCAAAGCAGAAGCCCAGGCTGATCTGGCTTGGCCTTGTTTCCGAGTTCAGAATTTTCAAGAGTTTTGCGATAATTGTCAGCATATGACGACCTCCAGTAAATCTATTAAATTTTTAATCCACTTACAGACACGGGACTTTTCCTGTCCTTTTGAAAAATGATACAAAAGGCTTGCCAGTGAAACAAGCCAAAAACCCCCGAGTTTTAATTTTTGATTTATAATTTCTCATAATCGAAAAACCATAAATCAAAAATTAAAATAAGGAGGCTCCGTAGGGAGCCTCCTTTTTTTGTAGAAGTATTACTAAAGTAATTTAAAAAAAATTACTCATCATCTGTTGCTGCTCTGGCTTTCAATGCCTCGTATCTCGCCATGAATTCTTTTTCAAGCTGTGCATTCAGGCGGTCAGCTTCCTCTGGGAATGTATTCTTGAGGGCAGCATAACGAATTTCACCTGCCAGGAAGTCCTGGAGGGTTCCGTCTGGTTCTTTAGATTCGAGGACAAATGGATTTTTGCCTTCTTTTGTCAGGTCTGGATTGTATCTGAACAATGGCCAGTAACCGCATTGTACGGCAAGTTTTGCTTCATCCTGTCCCTTGACCATACCCTTTCTGATGCCGTGGTTGATGCACTGTGCGTATGCAAATATTATTGAAGGCCCATCATATGCTTCTGCTTCTCTACAGGCCTTGAGGAGTTGATTTTTATTAGCTCCCATTGATACGCTTGCAGTATAAACATACCCATAGGACATTGCCATTGCTGGCATGTCTTTCTTGGCAGTTTTCTTGCCGGATGCAGCAAACTTGGCAATAGAACCGGTTGGCGTTGCCTTTGAGGACTGGCCGCCTGTATTGGAATATACTTCTGTATCAAATACAAATACGTTAATATCTTCGCCAGTGGAAAGGACGTGGTCAATTCCGCCAAAGCCGATGTCGTATGCAGCACCGTCACCCAGGAACACCCAGTATGATTTTTTTGTAAACAGCTTGGAAAGCACGAACATTTCGCAAAGTACCGGGTCAGAAAGGTACATTGGCAGAATGTCCTTCAACTGATCTCCATATTTTCTGGAGCCTTCAGCGTCCTTCATATTTGCAAGCCATCCCTCGAGTGCTTCCTTGAGTTCCTCATCAGGATCGTTATCAAGTGCCTGCTGTGCAAGGTCTGCAAGTTTTCTTCTTTGTTGCAGATGCCCAAGGAACATTCCATAAGTAAACTCTGCTGAGTCTTCAAACAAGGAGTTGCCCCATGTTGGTCCAAAACCATCCTTATTGACCGTGTAAGGTATTGATGGTGCAGATCCGCCCCAGATTGAGCTACATCCGGTTGCGTTTCCAATAACCATGCGTTCGCCGTACATTTGTGTAAGGAGCTTGGCATATGGTGTTTCACCACATCCTGCGCATGCGCCGGAGAACTCAAGGAGAGGCTGGCAGAACTGGCTGCCCTTTAAGGAGTCTCTCTTGAGGATGTCGTCTTTTATTTCTACTTCTTCTGAGAACTCGTGGTTTGGTACTTCTTTTTCTGTCTGGGTTTCCAGAGGCTTCATAAGCAGAGCTGGCTTCTTGGAAGGACAGATATCAGCACAAACACCGCAGCCCAGGCAGTCAAGTGTATTGACCTGAATGCGGAATGCGTAGCCCTTGAGATCCTTGCCGACGGCTGGTTTTGTGTCGAATCCAGCTGGTGCGTGGGCAAGTTCTTCTTCGGTGAGAAGTAATGGTTTAATTACTGCATGGGGGCAGACCATTGCACACTGATTACACTGTATGCAGTTGTCCATGACCCATTCTGGAACGCTGATTGCCACGCCGCGTTTTTCGTATTTGGCAGTACCCACAGGGAATATACCATCTGGTGTAAATGCGCTGACTGGCAGTTTGTCGCCCTGTTGTGACATGATCGGACGCATGACTTCGCTTACAAACATTGGCTCGTCCCTGATTTCGGTGTCGCCAAGTTCTGCGGTTGCCCATGATTCCGGGTACTTTACTTCTTCAAGATGTGCCAGGGTTTTGTCAACAGCATCGCTGTTCATTTTTACTATTGCATCACCCTTTTTGCCGAACATCTTTTTAATCTGATCCTTTAAGTACTTGACTGCATCGTCAACGGGAATTACTTCGGCCAGCTTAAAGAAAGCGGTCTGCATAATCATGTTGATTCTGCCGCCGAGTCCGACCTCGCCTGCAATCTTTACAGCATCTATATTGTAGAATTTCAGATTTTTGTTAGCAATTGTCCTGCGCATGGAGGCTGGCAGATGCGTTTCCATGTCAGCGAGCGACCAGTTGGAGTTCATAAGGAAAATTCCATTGTCCTTAATTCCTTCGAGGAGGTCATAAACATCAACATAGCTGGATTTGTGACATGCAATGTAGTCAGCGTTGTTAATCAGGTAAGTTGATTTGATTGGCTGCTTGCCAAACCTGAGATGTGACATTGTCACGCCGCCTGACTTTTTGGAATCATATGCAAAATATGCCTGTGCATAAAGATCGGTGTTGTCGCCGATGATTTTGATTGCACTCTTGTTTGCGCCAACTGTGCCGTCTGCGCCGATTCCCCAGAATTTACACTGCACGTTTCCTTCTGGAGCCACGTCATAGGAGTCATCATAGTCAAGTGATGTTTTGGTTACATCATCTTCAATTCCAACGGTGAAGTGGTTTTTTGGCCCTGCCACGTTCATGTTGTCATAAACAGCCTTGATCATGCCGGGTGTAAATTCCTTGGACCCAAGTCCGTACCTTCCGTTTAAGAGAACAGGTATTTCGCCTTTTTCCATAAAAGCTGTACAAACGTCCTGATACAGGGGATCGCCCAAAGAGCCGGGTTCCTTTGTCCTGTCAAGTACGGTTATTCTGTCGGCAGCAGCAGGAAGTGCGGCCAGCATGTGTGCGGCTGAGAATGGTCTGAAAAGTCTAACCTTGATAAGGCCGACTTTTTCGCCAGTATCAACCATGTGGTTTACTGTTTCTTCGATGGTTTCACAGGATGAACCCATGGAAATTATGACTCTCTCTGCGTCCGGGTGACCTACATAGCTGAAAAGGTCGTATTTTCTGCCGGTGAGCAGGCTTACTTTTTTCATGTAGTCTTCTACGATTCCGGGAATCCTGTCATAAAAGGCGTTGCAGGCCTCTCTGCCCTGGAAATAGATGTCCGGGTTCTGGGCGGTTCCTCTGATTTCCGGTCTTTCCGGGTTTGCGCCGCTTTCTCTAAAGCAGTCAATTGCATCCCAGTTGACCAGTCCTGCCATGTCATCATAATCGATCATTTCGATTTTCTGGATTTCATGGGAGGTTCTGAATCCGTCATAAAAATGGAGAAACGGGACAGAGCCTTCAATGGCTGCAAGGTGGGCCACAAGACCCAGGTCCATTGCTTCCTGGACAGAAGCAGAAGCCAGAAGTGAAAAACCAGTCGGCCTGACCGCCATTACATCCTGGTGGTCGCCAAATATTGAAAGTGCGTGGGCTGCCAGGGCGCGTGCTGTAACGTGGAACACGCCGGGTAGCAGTTCACCAGACATTTTATACATGTTAGGAACCATTAAAAGAAGGCCCTGGGAAGCTGTGAATGTACTTGTTAGTGCACCAGCAGCCAGAGAACCGTGGACTGACGCAGCAGCCCCTGCTTCTGACTGAAGTTGCCTTACGGTCAGGGTCTGATCAAATATGTTTTTACGTCCATCTGCCGCCCATTCATCGCAAATTTCACCTATATTTGACGAGGGTGTGATTGGGTAAATTGTCGCCACATCGCTTAATGCATAAGCAACGTGAGCCGCAGCAGTATTGCCGTCAACAGTCATCATCGTCTTTGCCATAACAACGCTCCTTTGATAATAATTTTTTTTGGTATTAATTTGTTAACGTTTATAAAGATTATAACTAATTCAAAAAATAGAATATGTAAAGCCTTAACCCGATTTTATACAAATTTTTAATAAAACCACAACAGGGATTGAGAAACTCAACCATAAAACTTGCATTTCGTCAAGGCCAAAGCCATCGTATTTATGTGATTTTTTTGTTAATTTCACACAATAATATTTTTTCTTTGTAATT
>JAOZSB010000247.1 GCA_029939895.1 Desulfobacterales bacterium | reverse complement strand
GCTAAATATAATGTTTTCAATTTTATTGTCTGCCTTGGCGTGGTCTTTAATTTTTATCATCCCATGGTGGCCAATACGGATAATTAAATCATCGTCAACCATGGTGCTAGTTGTGTTTTTCCTGGTAATTCCAGGCCCTAACTTTAATGTGTCGTTGCCAGCATTACCCTTGCTAATATTGTCATATATCGTGTCAAATCCATCGTATAAATTATAGACATATGTGTCGTCATCCGCGCCGCCATAGAGTTTATCCCTATCTCTCCCACCTATTAACGTGTCGTTGCCATAGCTTCCATTAAGAATATCCCTTCCAGAGCCGCCTTTTATGGTATCCTCGCCATGACCTCCAGTGACCTTATCCCTGCCAGGGCCTGCGTCTATCCAGTTGTTGTACTTGGCAGGAGATGAGGCGGTGAAGGTGTCGTTGCCACCACCTAATCTAAAAACTCCTTTCCCGTTAACTAACTCAATTGTATCATCGTCAGAGCCAGAATCGACTATGTAGTAATAAGCACCCAGCCGGATTGTATCATCACCACCCCTTGTTTTTATTTTAAGGCCACTCTCGCTCCAGTCTATAAAATCATTTTCTTCGGTACCCAGGGTGCTTAAAAATTCTCCAGCGTTCAATTTGAGGCCATTTTCAAACTCAAAGTTTTCAATTCTTTGGTTGGTTCTTTTCCAGTTTTTCAATCTGATTGAGTCTTGGGAGTTGTCTACAAAATTTATAATTAGATCGTTATTGTCAAAATGAGATTCAATGTTTTTAAGGAGAATGCTGGCTCCGAATTTTAACGTGTCATTGCCAGGGTTAGGAGTGTAGAGTTTGTCGCCTGCTTCAATTATTAAATCTGCGCCGTCACCACGCTTATAGTAATATGTGTCGTTGCCATCGCCGCCTTCGAGGGTGTCGCTGTCAGCACCGCCTTTTAAATGGTCGTCGCCTGAGCCTGTTTTCACGCTGTCATTACCTTGACCAGCATTGACAACATTATTAAAATCGCCAAGCTCAATCGTGTCGTGCCCGGCTTTTGTGTTTATGTGGAGGCCAGATTCCTTCCATTTAATATTGTCATTATCATTGGTACCCAGGGAATTTAGAAACTCATTTCCAGTTAATGTGCTACCATCGGCAAACTCAAAGTTTTCAATCCTGCGCTGGACCGTTTGAAAGGAGTTAGTTCCTGGTTTTCTATGTGAGTTTATTATCCAGTCATATATGGTGATTGAATCACCAGAAGTGTTTTTGAAATTTATTACCAGGTTGTTGTCATCAAAGTGAGATTCAATATCATCAAAGGAGATACATTTTCCGAATTTCAGGGTGTCATTGTCTGGTTTAGCGACCCTGAAACCCCGAATGGAATTGGCTTCAATTATTTTATCGTGACCATCACCAGGATCAAAGACATATATGTCATCACCACTACCACCCTTCAGGACATCATCGTCAAGTCTCCCCTTCAAGGTATCATTGCCGGAGCCTGTTTGTACATAATCGTTGCCAGAGCCGGCATCGACTTTGTGGTTACCACTGCCACTTATCTCTATTCTGTCATTGCGCCTGGAGCCGCGCCTGGTGCCTCTGCCAAGTGTAGTTTCTTTATGATGGCAGGATGCCCTTGGTTTTATATATTCGGTGAAAATATTTCTGTTATTTGATGTTGAATTGTTATTGCGGATATTTATTAAATTGTTGCTGGCATCAGTTGTAGATTTCCAGAATTCTTCGGGGTCAACCTTTTCGCCATCTTTGTTATGTATCTGGTAATGAACATGCTTGTCATAGTGGGATGGGCCATTTGGTCCTCTTCCACCCATTGTGCCAATTTTTTGTCCAGGGTTTACTGCATCGCCTTTACTGACATAAAAACTGTGCAGGTGGAGTATCCTGTGTGTATAGCCATTGTTGTCCTTTATAATAACGGCACCGTAACTACTCTTGAGCGGGTCGTTAATAACCTTACCCCTTACAGGGGAATTGACAACAGGTTGACTTGTGTTTATTCCGTTTCCCTGGCCGCCTGTATAGTTAAAGTCCATGCCGCCATGGGTATCGTTATCATCGGTTGTGTCGCCATCATTATTTCTGTCCCTGGGGTGATCATAATCATTTATGGACCCGTCCGAGTTGAAAGTAATATGTGCCTCAACAGGGGGAAGCATAATTTCCATTGCATCTTTAAACGCCATAATATTCTCCTTATTAGTAAATCTTATTTATGATAAGTGAGTATCAAGTAAATCAAGTTATCGTGTTCGCTATAAAAACAGCGTACAAATCAGATTTGAAATATGTGCTGTGTTATGCAGCACATAGTTTCTAATATTATAAACATCGTATGACATTAGCTTTTAGGCTTATTAGCTTTAATATTTTGAATATTCGGTTTTGTTTGTCTTCTTTAAAAAAACTCCTTTTTTTGTAACTCCATACATATTTTTTGGTAGTACCCTGGTGATACAATTGTTGAGAATAAAAAAAAATATTCAGGCACCAGTTTTATATTTTATGCATTTGCTGCCACTCCGGTGCAACAAAGCTAATCCTGATGGTATTTGCAGCAGCATTGTCAGCATGCAAAGAATCGACTCCAATATCAGGCGCATCAGCCGCAAAGGCAGTTATATCCTGAATTAGACTGTTCATGTCCTTTAGTGAAAGTATGCCTTCAGCATCAAAAAAAACTTCCTTTTCCTTTGCATGGCCGTCCTTCAATTGTTTTGCGGCGTAGCCCTGGCTGTTTCCTGGCCCATCTTTGTCTTTAGCACCAACAGGCACATTCCAGCCGTCATCAGGGTCGATTTTATTGTTATTTGTAAGCCTCTCGAAAAAGTCAAAGCCTGGCCCACCAAAGATAGTAGCTTCGTAAGGTTTTGGTTTTTCACTAACACAGAGAGTTCTCTCAATTGTAAACTTATCATAAGAATAAATTCTGCTGGATTTGTTATTGATGTCATAATAGTGATTAGGATTTAAAAGGTCGCCATTTTCATTTTGCATTTGATAGTCAACATGCTTATCGTACTGATACCGCCCTTTAGATCCCCGGCCACCCGTTAAACCAATTTTTTGCCCTTCTTTTACTTTACTGCCCCTCTTTACGAAGGTTTTGTCTATATGAAGCAGTTTATGTGTAATACCTTTATCATCTTTAATTATAACTGCTCCACAAGGACTTTTACTCGGGTTGTTTGTTACTATCCCATTTACCGGGGAATGAACTGCGGGGTTCCTTCCGCCAGGCTCCTTATGGTGACCTCCCTGATAATTCAACCTTAATTCTCCAGGAAAATTGCAATTATCATTTTTCAGCCCGATAGTATTGCCTGAAGCATTTGTCTTTATTGCTGGAAAGATGATGTCCAAAACTGCTCGTAATGTCACGTTGTCTTCCTTTCTTTAAAAAAAAAATTATGATTAAAGAATGTTCATAAAATTATTTTAACTAATAGTACTCGACTAAAAAGCAGCATAAAAATCAGATCTATAAAATATGCAGTACTGCAAATTATCGACCCGGCAACCATTGTCTGCTTCGTAAACGTCATATGAAGATATCTGCCAATGCCTGTAACATCAATGTCGTGGCGTACTCAACATTTTATTTTTACTTCCCGATAAAAAAAAGAACACAGACATCCAAAAGCGAAGACAATGTTAATGCCGAGGAATAATTATATTACTGCATATATTCGACAAATTATTTAAAGGTTTTGCAATTTAAGTTTTTTTTTGAAAACCCGGCATAGTTAATTTTTTTTAACCCAATTCATTATTGATGCATTATACGATTTTCTTTTAATGCAATTTTTTAGTAGTGCCCCGTTGATGCAGTTTATCTGAATTATAAAAACTAAACAGGGCACTACTGTTGTTTTTTAAGCGCTTTGCCTCCAGTCTGATGCAATATCAGGTGCAGCGATATTTACCGGGCAGACATTTGCTGCTGCATCATGAATGTTTGAAGATAAAACGCCATCATCTGACGCAAAGGCTGCCACGTCCTGTATTAAGCAATTCATTCTTTCGGTGGAAAGGTAATTGTCTTCATTTGAAAAAACTGCACCTTCCCCTGGAAAACTGTCTGTAATCTGTACTGTGTCGCCAGTAAGGTCGGACACCATTCCAGGTGAAAGTGGCATGCCGCTGTCGCTACGGATTACGGTCATATTTTTTGTAAACTGTTTTGCATTTAATTTTTGGCCATTGGAAAATTCAAAGTTTTCAATTCTGCGTTTAAATGGCTTCCAGAGTGTACCATTATCGTATTGTTTTTTGTGGTGGTGCTTCCAGTCCGCCACTGTGATTGAGTCATTTGGATTATTTCTAAATTTTATTACCAGGTGGTTGCCAACAAGTTGCGTTGTTATATCTTTTGGAGTAATGCAACCTCCGAACTGTATTGTATCATTGCCTGGGTTGGAAGCACGGCCATGCTGATTGGCCTCTGTTATTTGGTCTTTGCCGTCGCCAGGATTATAAATATAAATGTCATTGCCAGGGCCGCCAGCCAAATAATCGGCACCTGGCCCTCCCTCAAGAACATCTCGACCAGGGCCAGTCGTGATAATATCAGCGCCGCCACCAGAGCTGATTTTGTTGTTGCCGGATAATATAGTGAATTCATCGAAGCTCGGCCCGCCATAGATGGTATCGGGATGAGGCTTTCTTCTGTAATTGCAGGATCGATCAGGAATAACAGGGGAAGTTTTCTTTTGTGGTGTATCGTATCCATAGAATTCTTCAGGATCTATTTTAGAACCATGCTTATCATGGATTTGGTAATGGACATGCCTGTCATACTGAAATCGCCCTTTGGGTCCTCGTCCGCCCATTAAAGCAATTTTTTGTCCTTTTGTTACCCAACTGTTTTTACGGACAAAGACTTTGTCAGAATGCAGCAGGCGATGTAAATTGCCAAACTTATCTCTAATTGTAATTGTCCGGTAGCTACTGGCGGATGGGTTATTAATAATCTGGCCTGACACCGGAGAATGAACTTCAGGAAATTTTTTATTTATTCCATTGTCTTGTCCTCCTTCGTAATTAATATCCAAAGCTCCATGAATATCAAGAGTATCAGTTTTGTCACCATCACCATTTCTGTCCCGGGGATTATAATAATCATTTCTTGTACCGTTTCTATTGTTTGTAACATGTGGTCTGAGGGGTGGCAAAATTGTGTTTAAAATATCTTGTGTTCCCATTATCTCTTCCTTTCAAATAATAAAATTTTTGTTTAAAAAAATGTTTTGAAAACTCAAATTGTTAGTATTTGCTGTTAAAAACAGCGTGGAAATCAGATTTATAGAATATGCAATATCTTAAAAAACCATCAGATAAGTCATTAGATGCTTTGGAAACATCATATGGAGAAATCTGCCAAAGCGTTTCATGCCGAAATCCTGGAGTATTCAACAAATTGGTTTTACTTCCAGAAAAATGACATGAATACCCAAAAGTGCAGACAATGTCAGGGCCGATGAATAATTATATTACTGCATATGTACAACAATTTATTTAAAGATTATGTCTCTCAGGTTTTATGTAAAAACCCACCAGTGTTAATCTTTTTTTTAAGCGCATTGCCTCCAGTCTGATGCAATATCAGATACAACAATATTAAACGGGCAGGCATTTGCTGCTGCATCATTATTGTTTGAAGAAAAAACACCGCCATCTGGCGCAAAGGCTGTCATGTCCTGTATTAAGCAATTCATCTTCTCGGCAGAAACTTGGCTTTTTTCATCAGAAAAGACTGCACCTTCCTTTGGAAAACCTTCAGCAATCTGTACCGGGTCATCTGCAAGGTCAGACACCATAACAGGAGGATGGGACATACTGGTGTCTCTTTCGAGTCTGACCATATTTTTTGTAAACTGTTTTGCATTTAATCTAGTGCCATCGAAGAATTCAAAGTATTCAATTCTGCGTAGAAATGGTCTCCAGGTAGCACGATTCTCGTCATCTCTTCTAAGGTTTCGTTTCCAGTCCACCACTGTGATTGAGTCATCAGGGCTATCCTTAAACCGAATCACCAGGTTATTCCTGATAAGATATGTTGTTATGTCTCTTGGAGTGATGCAGCCTCCAAACCTTAGTGTGTCTTCGTTTGGATGGGGGAGGGGGTGGTTAGCCTCAACTATTGTGTCATTTCCATCATGGGGGTTATAGATATAAAGATCATTGTTTCTGCCGCCTTCTAAATAGTCGTCGCCTGGTCCTCCTGCAAGGGTGTCCCGACCATTGCCAGTTGTGATTATATCGGGGCCGGCACCTGAGTAAACTACGTTGTCTCCAGTTAATAGGGTGAATTCATCAAAGTAAGGACCACCTTTGTAAGCACCTGGAGGGATAACATTATCGTGAGAGTTGCAAAAGGCATAAGGTTGAGTAAAACGATCAGGAACAATTGCCTCGGGTGTATCTGTGGCCCAATAGGCTTCAGGGTCCACTTTAGTACCATTTTCATCATGGATTTGGTAATGGATATGTCTGGCAAACTGGAATCGTCCTTTAGGACCTCGTCCGCCCATTAAACCAATTTTTTGTCCTTCTTTTACCCAACTGTTTTTCTTGACATAGGTTTTGTCAAAATGCAGCAGGCGATGAGTAAAGCCAGCTTTATCTCTTATTATGACTGCCCTGTAACTACTGCTGGATGGATTATTGATTACCTGGCCAGCTATCGGAGAATAAACTTTAGGGAATTTTTTATTTATTCCAT
>JAOZSB010000026.1 GCA_029939895.1 Desulfobacterales bacterium | reverse complement strand
CCCTGACCTCATGGCTGCCAGCCATGCGCTCTCCCAGCTGAGCTACAGCCCCACACGGAAAAGATATAAATAATAAATAAAAAAAACCATGTCAACAGTTTTTGAGCAAAAAATGAATTTTACTTTAAATAATATGCTGGTTTCTACATTTATGGCTTTCAAAAAGATTTTCCAGGCAATGCACTTTACAATCAAATGAACTTGCAATATATATGTTGAATCCCATTGGATGTTATATTTATACCAAAAAAGTTCCTTAGAAAACAAAGGGCGGTAATATGGATATTATTGAGACAGAAGTCAAATTTTTTGTTGATGACGAAGCTGGCATAAGAAATAAACTGCAATTGGCAGGGGCAAATGACCAGGGCGGAGGCTTTGAACTCAATGTAAAGTTCGAGGATCAGGCAAACTCCCTGACAAGGTCCAAGCGGTTGCTCCGACTAAGGAAGGATAAAAAAACCACCCTCACTTTCAAGGAGAAGCCCCTGCAGGATAGCAAAGAGTTTAAGAAGCTGCGAGAAGTAGAAGTCGAGGTTGATGATTTTGAATCAATGGAGGCAATCCTTGAGGGTATCGGGTTTATGCGGGTTCAGGTCTATGAAAAAAATCGAGACTCCTTTGTTCTGGGAAACCTGAAAATACTTCTCGATAAAATGCCCTATGGCCTGTTTCTGGAGTTGGAGGGAGGAGAGCAGGAAATTATGGAAGCAGCAAACCTCCTTGGCCTTGACTGGAATAAAAGGATCATCAAAAATTATCTTGAAATGTTCGATATGCTGAAACAAAGCCTTGGACTCGACTTCAATGACGTAACTTTTTCCAATTTTGACGGGTTCGAGTTTAACTCAAAAGATCATGTCGCAATGTTTGAAGCGGGTAAAAAATAAACCATGACAGAGAATTCCATAGTGACAATATCCCTGAACCTGAGGTTCGGGCTGGCGGACGACAAGGAGCACTCCTGGGACCTCCGAAAGGAGAGGCATCATGAGTTCTTCGAAAAATACCGCCCGGACTTCATTGTGTTTCAGGAGGCCAATACATTTCAAGCTGAATTTTTGAAGGAGATTTATAAGGACTACGGCTGCATTGGGGTTCGAGAGCCAGCGCCTGAATACTGGCAGCATCTGTTGATTTTTTTTAAAAAAGATTATCTGCTTATTAAAGAGGACAGGTTTTTTTTAAGCGTAACCCCGGACATCCCCAGCAGGCAGCCAGGGAGCAAGTGGCCCCGTCAATGCACAATCGGAACCTTTGATGTGCATGGTAAAATGCTTATTGTGGTAAACACCCATTTTGACTTTACCAGCCCGGTGCAGGAGAAAAGTGCGCAAATAATTCTGGGCAGGCTTAAAGAAGGCTATGAGGGGCATCCTGTGATCCTTATGGGCGATTTTAATGCTAATATGGAGAGTCCTTGCCATGATGCTTTCACTGGGGGCAGGGGGGGCTTTAAAAGTGCCTTTAAAAAACCCGGGCAGGGTACTTTTCACGGATTTACAGGCAGGGCAACAGGGGATCAGATTGACTGGATTATGCACAGGGGCGGATTGACACTTGAGGAAAGTCTGGTCATTGAAGAGAGTTGTTCCGGGGGGTGCTTGTCGGATCACTTCCCAATTCTTGCCAGGTTTAGATTTCAATAACTTTATTTGGTTCTTTACTTAGTTCTTTTTTTGGTTCTTTTTTGAAACTTTTTTTTAGTTTATTAATCTGTTTCATGCTAAGGCATGTTACTTCAGCATTAAGTAATCCACCTGCTTCAACCACAAGATCTTTGCAGATAACCTTTCCCATGCATGTTCCTGTAGAAAGGATAGTGAGTTGATTTATCGCCCTCAAGTCGCCTTCAAACTTGCCTCCAATGGTTATGCTGCCCACCTTGGTGTCGCCAATCACAATACCATCCTCTGCAATAACAACCTCGTGTCCTTCGAGCGAGCCTTTCAGGGTTCCCTTAATGATAAGCCGCCCATCTGTTTTTATTTCTCCATCAAAGTGGAGACCCTTGTCAATTATTGAAAAATCATTAGAATTATTTTCCATTTATTTACTCCTAAAGGAGGTCCAGGGCAATTGAGCCCAAGTGCATTTTTTGCCTTTTTATTTCGATTTTAAGGTCAGAACAATCCTTAAAAGCTTTTTTTATGGTGGACATGCTCAGCGATTCATTCAAGGTTATCAAACGTCTGGAGGCTCCCTTGCCTGTGAGGTATGCCTTAACACCAGTGTTGTTATGGATGTTCGTGTTTATGTCTACCAGTTTTAATGTTTTTCCGTTATTCATTTTTGCGGTAGCACCGGGGATCAGGCAGTTCATGTTGCCCTGGTCCAGTTTCAGTACTATATATTTAAGGGATGGTTTTTTTATAGAGACAATCAGCCTTCCGATGGGCTTGTTATCTATGGTGACCTGGATTTTGAAGTTTTTCCCTTTTTTATTTATTGAATATCGCTTCCAGAGGTCTTTGCCAGTGTTGATTTTGTAGCCCCTGTCTTCGCCAGTGTTGTTAACCTTATCGCCAACAAACCCTTTAAAGTTGACCGTGATGGCACCATTGGAAGACTGGCCTGAAAAGACATCATCAATCACGAGGATATCGCCCTTTATCAACCGGGCGGTTCCATCGTTGGGGTAAAATTTTTCCCTGCCGTTTATTTTCAGCTTGAAAAAGAGCATGTCCGGGGCCAGTGCCGGGCCTTTGGATATAGCGACCCTTCCTTTCTTTTTGTTTATGCCCACATAAATTTTTCCACATGGGTAGTAGTCTTTTCTTACTGTGATGCGGGTCGGTTTGGTGATTTTTATTGTTTTTCGTACATCGTTCATTGTCCCGAAATCAGCTACATCTGCAGAAATGCCTCGGTCATAATTGGTTTCAATGTGGGAGATAAAAAGTTTATCACCTTTGTTTACATATATCGACCGCTGATCCTTGAGAACAATTGGAGCTGAGCCGTTTATTGTGATGATAATGTATCTAAGCTTGGGGCGGTCAAGATAGACGCCCGGGGTCTCAGGAATGATGTCGAGTTTTTGCATGAAAGCGTTGACCGCTATGTTGTGGTGCCTGATTTTTAATTCCAAAGGCAGCGACTTGCTGGTCTCAATTCCAAATGCCGGGATGTGGTGTTTGTAAAGGGCATAATAAGTCGCTGATTTTCTCTGCTCTTTGTGGCTGGAGTCAGTCGATTTTGTTTTGTGGTTATTGAAGCTGAATTGATGGTCCGGGTTTTTGATGTTCTTATTTATTTCAACGACGACTGATTTTGCAATCTCTTCCAGATTGATGATTTTTCCTGTTTCAGGTATCGTGTACTTTGCTGTATCTGCTATTATGCACTGCCCGTAGCGCTTTGGATTGCGCATGTCGCTTATCCACGTGTCGGAGTAGAAGCCCGATCCATCGTGGAGATTAAGAACTATGTCACTTTCGCTCATTAGTTGTTTGAGTATTTTTACTATCTTGTCCTCGTAGTTTTTTTGATCATCACCAGCAAATTTTCGGTTCATGTCTGCGTTTACCTGTCTTTTTCTCAGAACGATGGATTGAAAATTTGCTCTGGGCACGACAATCAGGTTGCCCTTGGCAAGCGAAAAGTCTGCATAAAGGTCGGCAGACAGATATCCGCCTGGTTCATCACCCTGAATGCCTCCTATTAGAAACATTGTTTTGCCGGGTTCTTTGCCGAATATCCTGTAAACATGCAGCTCGTAGTCTGTGCTTTCAAAAAAAACTGTATGAGTTCTCTGCTGCGCCATGGCAGTAGAGATCGCTATAAATAGTGAAATTACAAGGAGTAAAAATAAAATTTTGTTTATATTATGATTGATCATTAAAGCTCCGGTAGTTTGTATGAAAGTTATTCTAAGTATCTACAACTCTTTCATCTTTCGTTGTGGGTAGAAAATAAACTCATAAATTGGTCTGCCCATGGCAGTTTGCAATGTTGTGTGCTAATTCGATTCGTCGGAAACGGCTGATTCTAGTTTAAAGGGTATTGTATTTTTCAGAATCATTTCACCAGTTGTCGAGAATACAATTACTGTTCCAGTATCGTATTCTTTGGCAAAAGCAAAATTATCTACCTTGTAGTTAACGTGCTTAAACCTGGAAATCGAAAAAAACTGGCCCCTGTGTTTCAGGGCGGGGATACCATTTCTAAGAGATACAGAGGGAAGAATTGACCATGCTTCCTGGGGATCTCCCTTTTTCTTCAGAATTATAAAAGTACGACCTGATATGGCCTCGTTGTCGGGTGCAATTTTTTTAATATCAAACCGTACTCTCAGGTTGCTCGTTCCCTGAATACGAAATACTTTGAAGTTTTTGATTTCCACAATATTTGAGGTTTGATTAACATCATCTTCAACTTTTTCAGGCGGCTTTGCTAGAGGAGGAGGGGTTGTAGTAACCGTGGCAACATCGTTCTTGGCAGAATCTTTTTTAGCAGGTGGAGGTGGATCCTCTGCATGGATAGACTCAATTTTCGATTCCGTCACGATAAGCCTTGCCATCAAAAGATCCATTTCATCTTTTAGCTCGTCAACCTGCTGTTTGGCCTCAGAGGAGTCAGCTATGAGATGGGTGTTCTCAGATTTCAGGTTCATGTAAAGATAGCTCAATGCAATGGCTACACCAGTTGCAGTTAACAGTAGCGCGAAAAGTCCGCCTAAAAAAAACTTATACCCCTTTAGCATGACGACCTTGCCATTGTCTGCGATCATGAGAAGGGTCCAGCGTTTTTTACGCTTTTCCTGTTCTGGTATCTTAAGCTTATTTACATCTTTTTCCAGGTTTCTCGAAATATTTTCCATTTTTCATTTTCGCGTTTGAGGATCAATGTTTTTATGCCAACGGCTTTAAAGGTGTTAGTCTTGTAAATCTGTTTAAATATCGCCGTTGCGGTATCGCCATTTTTGGAAACTTTTAGATTCTTTTGACTGACCTTAATATATTTGTATTGCCTGTTCAAGCGTCTTTTATATTTGAGCCATTCAGATTTTCCCATTCCCCTTGATGCAAAAGCAGCAGAATAGCATTTGCCGTATGCTTTGATATTTTTGGATGTCCATGACCTGAGCCAGCTGTTTACAAAATCTGGAACAGAATTTTCCTTTACAGGTTGAGGTACCAGCCTGGAGGTTACAGCCACGATTGGTTCAGCTTTCTTTGCACCTTTCATTGTCAGGCTTCTGGGCAACTCAAGATATTCTTCGCCAACTATTTTCAGGGCATTGTCGGTCTGCTTGATGAAAAATTTTCGTGTACCAGCAAAATGCACCCTGTCTTTGGTTTTTACTTTTTGATTAAAAATGGCCACATAGGTGTCATTGTGTTTCATTATATATTTTTCGGTCAGCTCAAGGGAATATTTTATATTATCACTTTTAAGCCTATCCTTAAGCTGGGTCCATTTTCTCCACCATTCAATGTCCGGCAAAAATGAAGGCGAATACATAGCCAGGTAATCATGGTATGCTCCCTGGGTTACTGCATTATTCCATTTATTTAACAAGCTGATGATTTTAAGCTTTGTTTTCCACTGGGCCTTGATAGAAACGTAAGAGACGGATTCGGTAATAATAATTGGTGTGCGCCTGATGAGGATGTATTGAGAAAGAGCATCAATATCATCGTTTTTTAATACGATACAGCCGTTAGAGTCCCTGTCTTTAAGAACCTTGTCGGTTCCATGCATCCAGATGGAGTTGCCGGTTTTCTTTTCTATTCTGTCAAGGATGTGAGGGTAGTCCGTGGGAAAAGCCCTGGTGCCGTAAGTTGCTGTCAGGTATTTTCCTGTACTCTCTTTTGTGAAAAAATAAACACCCTCCGGGGTCTTTCTGTCACCGGATTTTTCCTTGGGACCGTTGGCTTCTCCTGTTGAGCATTTCATAGAAAGCACCTGATTGAAAGTACTGTTGAGTTCATACAGGTAAATTCGTTGCGCTTTTTTTTCTACCAGCAAAGCATATTCAGGTTCTTTGCCACGCTCAAAAAATATTAGTGAGTCTGGTACAGTTTCATCGCTCGATTTTGTAGCAGCAAGGGATGGAGTAGTGGCAGTAATGCTGAAAAAAAGTAGAATGAAGAGAATATAGATGTTGGTTTTGTAATTAAGGGCCTTAATTTTCAAATTCCCTCCTAGTTAGGTTTTATGCCGAATACTTAAATATTTTTTGCAACTGACAGAATTATTGAAACTATTATTATTTTAATTTAGTTACATAGCACAATATAAAGTGGTATGGAATAAAAAAAACACAAGAAAGAATAATTTTAAAGGTTGTTGGCCAAATCTTTGAAAATTCATTTTTGGCTGCCTGTGCTATTTGAGCATTTTTAAAAATCTTTCAACAATCAAAATATCTTCTTTTGAAGTGTCAATCCAAGGTGTTTAAAGGCTGATTCCGATGCTTTTCTGCCCGATGAGGTTCGCATGAGCATTCCGATTTTCAGGAGGTATGGCTCCACCACGTCGACCAGGGTGTCGGATTCTTCCTGGAGAGTTGCCGCTATTGCGTCTATACCGACCGGGCCGCCATTGTAATAATCTATAATTGTCTTCAGGTACCGCCTGTCAAGCTCTGTCAAACCCGTGTTGTCAACGCCTTCGAGTTTAAGTGCCGCTTCAACGGTTTTCTTGTTTATTTTGCCATCTGCTCGAACCTGGGCATAATCCCGCACTCTTTTCAGCAACCTGTTAGCTATGCGGGGTGTACCCCTGGAGCGTTTTGAAAGTTCAGCAGCACCAGGGCCGTCAATCTCTACTTCCAAAAGATTTGCAGACCGTGTTATTATTGTTTTCAGATCATCTTCGCTGTAAAAATCAAGGCTCCTGAATATCCCGAACCTGTCCCTTAATGGGGAAGAAATAAGGCCGACTCGTGTTGTTGCGCCAACCATGGTAAACCTGTTTAACTTGTACCTGTGGCTTCTGGCGTGGACCCCCTTATCAAAAACAAAATCAACTGCAAAGTCTTCCATTGCAGGGTAGAGGAATTCCTCCACTGCTTTTGGTGTCCGATGGATTTCATCTACAAACAGAATGTCGCTTTCCTCAAGGTGGGTGAGTATCCCCAAAAGATCGCCACCCTTTTCAAGGGCCGGGCCAGAGGTCACCGTAAGGTTGCCACCCATCTCGTTGGCAATAATATGTGCGAGGGTTGTCTTGCCCAGACCTGGCGGGCCGTGGAAAAGCACATGCTCAATCGGCTCAGATCGCAGCTTGGCAGCTTCTATCGCTATCCCCAGGGCCTCTTTTACTTCCTCCTGACCGATATACTCGTTTAGACGCTCAGGACGCAGGGATAGAATGTCGGACTCTTCGTCTTCAGCCATAGCATTACCAGATATGACGCTTTCGGACATTCCACTTCCGTTCAAAGCACCAGTCTTTTTTGAGGTCATCTTCAGTATTCCGTCAGTCACTTTGCTACCCTATACCATAAATATTATTTGTCACTTGCCTGCCTCGCCCTTGTAAACCTCGTCAAAGAGTTCCTCTGCCGAAGATATTGAGGGGTTGCGCTTCATGGCATCAAAAATCATGCGCTTGGCCTCTGGCGGCTTATGCCCCAGCTGGTTAATCAGAACTTCGAGTACCTGGGGCTTGAAGTCTTCAGCATGACCTGTTCTTGGCTCATCTTTGCGTATCAATGCAAATTTTTCCATTTTGCCTGTAAGGGATGCTATTATTTTCTGGGCTGTTCTTGAACCGATGCCCTTCAGGTTTTTTAGTATTGATGCATCCCCTGTTTCAATTGCATATGCAATTTCTCGCACAGGGCGGGTCATGGCCTTGGCTGCTTTTATAGGGCCTATTGCATCAACGGAAATGAAACGCTCAAAAAACTCTTTTTCAGCCTCAAGTGTGAAGCCAATCAAGGTCGGCTTTGGGGTTCTTTCGGTCATGTGGTAATAGATATAGAGGGAAACCTCGTCACCAGGGAGTTTGCCAGCAAGGGTCTCCAGCACAACTGCTGGAAGCATCACTTCGTAGCCCACGTGGTTGACCAGGAGAAGCATCTTGTCTCCATCTTTTTTTAGAATTTTGCCTTCAAGATATCCGATCATGATTTTACCAGTAGCTGATTCTTGTTATGTGTTTAAAAAAAAATTATTTAACACCTGACCCATACCTGAAAAGGCCAGCTAAAGCAAGTGCAAGGGCATCCGAATCCCCAGGGCCTCTTTTACTTCCTCCTGACCGATATACTCGTTTAGACGCTCAGGACGCAGGGATAGAATGTCGGACTCTTCGTCTTCAGCCATAGCATTACCAGATATGACGCTTTCGGACATTCCACTTCCGTTCAAAGCACCAGTCTTTTTTGAGGTCATCTTCAGTATTCCGTCAGTCACTTTGCTACCCTATACCATAAATATTATTTGTCACTTGCCTGCCTCGCCCTTGTAAACCTCGTCAAAGAGTTCCTCTGCCGAAGATATTGAGGGGTTGCGCTTCATGGCATCAAAAATCATGCGCTTGGCCTCTGGCGGCTTATGCCCCAGCTGGTTAATCAGAACTTCGAGTACCTGGGGCTTGAAGTCTTCAGCATGACCTGTTCTTGGCTCATCTTTGCGTATCAATGCAAATTTTTCCATTTTGCCTGTAAGGGATGCTATTATTTTCTGGGCTGTTCTTGAACCGATGCCCTTCAGGTTTTTTAGTATTGATGCATCCCCTGTTTCAATTGCATATGCAATTTCTCGCACAGGGCGGGTCATGGCCTTGGCTGCTTTTATAGGGCCTATTGCATCAACGGAAATGAAACGCTCAAAAAACTCTTTTTCAGCCTCAAGTGTGAAGCCAATCAAGGTCGGCTTTGGGGTTCTTTCGGTCATGTGGTAATAGATATAGAGGGAAACCTCGTCACCAGGGAGTTTGCCAGCAAGGGTCTCCAGCACAACTGCTGGAAGCATCACTTCGTAGCCCACGTGGTTGACCAGGAGAAGCATCTTGTCTCCATCTTTTTTTAGAATTTTGCCTTCAAGATATCCGATCATGATTTTACCAGTAGCTGATTCTTGTTATGTGTTTAAAAAAAAATTATTTAACACCTGACCCATACCTGAAAAGGCCAGCTAAAGCAAGTGCAAGGGCATCCGAAGCATGGGACGGTTTGATTGGTTCATCATCGTTAAGGTGCATCCTGACCGACCTTTCGAGTTGATCCTTGTCTGCATTACCATTGCCAGTGAGGATTTGTTTGGTCTTCCTGACGGAAATTTCATTGATGGCCGCACCAGCTTTGTGGGCACAAAGGATTATAACCCCTGATACCTTTCCAAGGATTATGCCTGCTTTTGGATTTTTTTGCAAAGAGAAAACATCCTCAATAATTACGATGTCTGGTTTTTCCATCTCAAGTAATGGAAAAAGCCCTGTATATATTTCGTCAAGACGCTTGGGGAGCGGTGTTTGTGAGCTTGTAGTAATAACACCGTAAGAGAATTCATGAACCTTAAGGCGGAGCCCCTTAACTATACCAACCCCTGTTGAGGCAAGTCCCGGGTCTATTCCAATTGCCTTAAACATAGTCGGTTACTTGTTCAGGCTTTTTAACTGCTGCCTGGCAAGATCAGCTTCACGGGTTTTTTTGTGCTTTTTAATTAATTCGCTGTAGATGAGGCGCGCATTTGATTTATCCCCAAGTCTCTGGAATGAGAGGCCCTGTTTGAACAAGGCTGCTGGAACTTTATTGCCCCTGGGATAGTTTTCAATCACCTTCTGGTATTCGAGGATAGCCTTTTCAAACCATTTTTCTCTGTAATAACTTTCGCCAATCCAGAACACGGCATTGTCAGCGGTTTTGGATTTTGGGAACTTCTTTAAGAGTGCCATGAACTTTTGACGAGAAGAATCAAAAGCTCCAGAATCAAAGTCAGCCCTTGCCTCCTGGTAAAGTTCTGATTCAGCCTTTTCTCCTTCTGGCTTTTTTGTTTCTACCAGTTCATTTTTTATTACAGCCTTTTCTACCGGCTCAAGCCCCAGATATTCCTCAAGCTGTATAAGCCTGTACTTGTTCAGGTTTATTATTTCGTCAAGTCTGTTGAGCCTGGCCTCTCTGCTTGTATCATTATTTCCAATCTTATCAACCTCAGTCTTTAGCAGGAATTCCATTTCTTCAATCTTGCCGGTAAGCTCACGGATCTCCTGCCTGATGACATTGAGGTCAGAGCGAATGTTGGCAGATTGTCCACGTAGTTTCTGTTCTTTTTTTTCCTGGGACTTTTCAGCAGCTTTTAAAAGTTTGGAAAGTTCGGTTTTTTGTTTTTCAAGATGTTTTGACCTGTTTTCAAGGGCAAGAATCCTGTTGTGGAGGGTGTTTACGTCCTCAATGGTGGCACAACCGCTAAAAATAGCTGTTATCAATACAAGACAAAATAAAAATTTAATTAAACGAGGCATGTAGCAAAAATCCATTAAATCAAAGAATCACGCTTAATATTAAAATATGTTAATCAAGCGTTGAAGTTTGGCGTTCCCATATGTACATTTTAATAATGTACATAAAATGAAAGATGGGTACTAAAAAAGAGGCTGTTAATAATATTAAGAAACAGTGTCAGCACCCGGAAGGGTGCGGACACTGTTTTTTTTGATAGCTTTATTTGACAGGCAAAATTGTAACTGTTTATTCAATTACAAACTGTGCGCGTCTGTTTTTTGCCCAGGCAGCATCATTTTGGCCGGGGTCAATTGGATTTTCTTCACCATAGCTGATGGTATTAAGTCTTGATGCATCAATACCAAGATCCAAGAGGTAGTTTTTTGCGCTTTTTGCACGCCTGTCACCGAGTGCCTGGTTAAACTCAAGGGTGCCGCGGTCGTCACAATGTCCCTGAACAGTAACATTGAGACCTGGGTTTGCGCGAAGATAAGCTGATTTATTCAGGAGAATAGCTTTTGCAGAATCGTCAAGTACGTCACTTTCAAAGGCAAACAGGACATTTGCATTGATGAACTCATCAAGGGCTGCCTGTGCAGCAGCGGAAGCAGCAGCAGCGGCAGCATCAGCATCAGCTTTGGCCCTGGCAGCGTCAGCATCAGCTTTAGCCTTGGCGGCAGCAGCAGTTTCATCAGCCGATGAAGAACTTGTTCCAGTATCACTTACTGGCGGTTTTTCTTTGGTACAGCTAATCGTAAAAAGTAGTCCGGGAATTACAAGACACATAATAAAAAGTACCTTAATTCTGTTACGCATGTTTGATCTCCTTTTGCCAACACATTTGTATTAGTTGAAAATTATTATTATTATTTTTTTTGATTAATACTATATTTATTAATTTTTTACTTATCTGTCAATAAAAAAAGCTTTTTGTAACATTTGCATAACACATTTTTAAATTAATGTAAATATAGACTAGAAAAAAACTAATAGGTCAAGGACTATTTTTTTACTCTTTAATATCCACTTTACTTTAGGCCTCTGGAGGACCAGCTCGGCTGGGACTGCTGCCCAGGTATGGTAATAAGTCTTCTTTGGTCCGTGCCATATGCCGTCATTACGTAAATCCGCGACACGCCCTCCCTGGTGGAGCTGAAAGCCAAGAGGCTTCCGTCAGGTGACCACGTTGGAGATTCGTTGTCCCCGGCCTCTTTTGTTAACTGAAACGTTTTTTTTGTTTCTACATCAAGGAAATAAATATTAAAATGACCGTTGTCCATTGACGAAAACGCAAGTTTATCGCCCTTTGGTGACCATGCTGGCTGTGTGTTATATTTGCCGGTGAAGGTCTGCCTTTCAACCCGTTTTGTTTCAATATCTAATATGTATATCTGGGGATCGCCAGAACGATTTGAAACAAAAGCCATTTTTTTACCATCAGGCGACCAGGTTGGTGACACGTCAATTCCCCATTTGCTTGTTAATTTTTTAATAATTTTTCCACTCCCGGTTAGCAGGTAAATTTCCTGATCACCTGAAAAAGAGAGTGTTGCCGCAAGTGCAAATTTGCCTGGAATCCATGCAGGAGTTGTGTTTATCCCTTTTTTTGAAGAGAGGAGTTTTTTCTCACCGTTCAGATGTTTTATGAATAAGTCTGGGTTGTTCCTTTCATAGGATGTGTAAGCAATCCACTTGGAATCCGATGACCACGCAGGGTTGAGGGCCAGTGAATTGGTTTTTGTAAACTGTTTAATACTTGTTCCATCAAAGTCGCAGATAAAAATTTCTTTCTTGCCATTTGATTTTGAAATAAATGCAAGCCTGCTGTCAAAGTTGCCGTAATCTCCTGTAAGGTGATGGACAACCTCTCCGCTGAATTTCCGTATTGCTTTTTTAACATCTTTTTTCCAGACACTGTATTGCTTGCCAATCAAAAACTCCTGCTTGACTGTATCAAAAAGCCTCAACTGGAGAATGACGGTCTGATCCATGAACTTAACACCGCCGGTTATCAGCAGTTCTGCGTTTATTGCGCGCCAGTTTGGATAATCAATCTCCGGGCCTATTATTCCTCCTGTCTTGTTGTCAAAAAGATAGGCTGCCCTGTCTTTTACTTCAAACAAACCAGTGAAATCAATATAACTTGCAAGTAACTCAGCAGATTTTTCTGTTATTTCAGTGTCTTCCTCGCCTACTAATGGTTTGAAATATGGGACAGCAACGGGTATTTTTCTCAAAAACGGTTTGGTAAAATCAATATAATCCTGCTGTGCAAAAGCAGCAGGAGTAATAAGAAATGCTGTAAATGCAATGATGATTGGTGTTGCCATTCGGAAAAACTTTTTCATTTGCTATCCTTTTTTTCAGTCTTTTTTTGCTGTCTGTAAATCAAAAATTATATTATCTCAGTCCCTCTTGTGAAAACCTGAGTTGCAGTAAGTAAAATGGTTTTTTATAACTTCGTGGCAGGGGAGGTAGTGGGTCGGATTTTAAAACCACATTGACAGCAGAGCTGTCCAGGTTTTTTTCCCCTGATCTTTTTACAAACCAGTGGTCAGCAATCTTGCCGGTTGGCAGTATTTTTATTGTAACCACAACCTGGATGTCTCTGCCTTTTGATAGAGATGCCGGGTATGCCCAGTTTTTCCGCATTTGAACGTAGATTTCAGCCTGGTACATTGCAAGTGCTTCCAAAAGGACTTCGCCCCCGCCGCCGCCTCCAGCTTCCTGTTCATCAACCGTTGTCTGTATATCATTAATTGGATTTGATTCAGCCATTTTTCTTTTCAGCTCTTCAATAGCATCGGTTACTGGTTTTGCCCGATCACTTTTAGTCTTTCTTTCAATATCTTTTACAGCTTTTCTAACAACAGAAGTAGTGCTGTATGTCTCATGTTTTTTAGAAGACTTTTTCTTAATTTTTGTTTTTTTCACAGGGTTGAGGGATACTTTTTTTTCTTTGACAGTTTTTTTATTCAGAACAAGATCAGGCTTCTTTTTTTTAACAGGCGGAGTTTTTTTGGTCCGTGTTTTTGTTCTTGCGGGCCGGGTAGCTTTCCTGGCATTGCCAGGCAGGGAGACAAGCTTGACGTTGATTGATTTGGGTCTTGATGAATAACTTTTATTACTGGATATAATTTTGGGCCCGTAAGCAATAATACCAAACAAAAGGGCGTGAAGGATTATTGAAACCCCAAAAAATATCAATGTCGTTAGCGGTGCGGTTTCCGGCTCATCAAGTATGTAAGCCCTGGTTTGCATGGGTTGTTGTTTAGCTCCCTTCGTTGTCTTCTGGTTCTGTCACCATGCCAAGTTTAAAGACCCCGGCTTTTTTAATCTCAGCCATCACCTTGACAACAGAGCCATAGGGAATGCTTTTATCTGCTTTAAGGTATACGGTTTTATCTTTTCTGTTTTTAACTACCTCTTTAAGTTTATCACCAAGAAAATCGACTGTAACCTCATAATTTAATATGGTGATTTTTCCAGCGTTGTCCAGTGAAACAATCAAGGGGTCCTCGTTTTGGGTGGGGAGCTGGCCTGCATCAGCCTCAGGAAGATCAACATTGAGTCCTTCCACCATCATGGGGGCAGTGACCATAAATATGATCAACAGAACCAGCATCACGTCTACAAATGGGGTGACGTTGATTTCGGACATGAATGAGCCGTTTGTATTCCCGGTCTTCATGCTTTTGGCCTCCTGTCACGAAGTTTGTCGAGTTCTATGATGTTTAGAAAATCAGATGCAAAACTTTCAAGTTCTGAATCAAGATTGTTTATTCTGCTTGTAAAATAATTAAAGGCTATGACAGCGGGAATCGCTGCTGCAAGGCCGGCAGCCGTAGCAATAAGGGCCTCTGAAATTCCAGGAGCAACATTGGCAATACTGACCGACTTCATATTTGCAATGCCGCGAAAGGAGTTCATGATGCCCCATACGGTTCCAAACAGCCCTATAAACGGAGCTGTATTTCCAGTGGTGGCCAGGAATGGCACCATTTGTGTCAGGCGGTTAAGCTCGGTTCCGGTTGCTCTTCTAAGTGCGCGTTTTACGTTGTCAAGCCCTGAAAGCTGTGCACCCAGGGATGCAGCTTCCGCAGTTGCAGGTTGGTCTCCGGTGTTGTTTGCTGCAACAGATCGGCTTAATTTTTTCAGCTCAATATATCCAATCCTGTAGACCCTGGCGACCGGGCTGTATTCCATCTGCTTTGCCTTGGCAAAGGCTTCGGCAAGGTTCCGGCTGCTCCAGAAAAAATCCGTGAATTCGTGAGACTCCTTGAGGGCTTTATTCAGATGCCTGTATTTAATGATGATTATTGTCCAGGAGGTGACGGAAAAGAAAAGGAGCAGAAACAGAATAAACTGCACCACAATTCCCGCCCCGCTTATGAGCCTGAAAATGTCGAGGTCTGATGGATTCATGTGTTAAGTGTCCAATTCCAAAAAGTTAATGTTTATATGAAAGAAACCTTAAATGCTAACAATCCTTTCATATTTCGTTGTGGGCAGCGAACTCGTCATAAGCTGGTCTGCCCATGGCAGTTAGTGCTAAAGTGACAGGGTAAATTTTATATATATTTTGTTTTGCAGTTCTACTATTATCCGTGCTACAATATATTGCATCAAATATTTGTTTATGGAACGATAATAAAAAAACAAATATACTTCGGGTTTTAGTATTTGTAAAACAGCAATGTGTTCAAATGGGTTTAATGTTTCACCAGCCAATTAAAATATGGTATATAACAAGATAATATTTTTATTATAATCCCCTTTTAAAGTCAAGCATAATGGGGACGAGTAATACTGTGCTAAAAACAAAAATCAATCGATATAACCAGATAGAGTGGAGCCTATGTCTAAGAAGATTATAGTTGTTGATAATAACCCCGTGATGATAAAGTTCATGGGAAATTACCTTGGAAAAAAAGGTCATGAAGTTAAAACAGCATTGAACGGTCTTGAAGCCCTTGAAATAATGGAAAATTTCCTTCCTGATGTGATGTTTATTGACTTGATTATGCCAAATATAACCGGTGATATGCTTTGTAGGATTATCAGAAGCAGGCCTGAATACGAAAATATTGTGATCGCCGTCCTTTCTGCTGCAATTGTCGAGGATAGCGAGGATTACGCTACTTATGGAGCAGATGTTTTTATTGCCAAAGGTCCTTTCAATAAAATTAGCGAGCATGTTGATTATGTAATCAGTCTGGTTGACAATGACACAAGGGCAGAAGGCGAACCCCTGGTCAGGGGCATTGATGAAATTTATAAACGAGAGATAACAAAAGAGCTTCTCAACACAGGGAAGCATTTTGAAACTGTCATTAAGTGTATGACTGAAGGTGTTCTGGAAATCACCTTAAAGGGAATTGTAGTATTTGCAAACCCTAGTGCTGTCAGAATAATTGGCCTGGGGCAGGAGGAAATTCTGGCAAGGAAGCTCCTTGATTTTTTTGAAGGCCAGGACAGGGAACGTGTCGACAGCGTGTTAAGTTCTCTCCAGGTCGCTCCGGCTTACATGCATGAAGATGATCCAGTCACCTTGAACGGAGTTTCTCTCAGGATTGATTTCATTCCAATGGGGAATACTGTTAAGGGTTCGATTGCCGTCATACTCAAGGACGTGACTAAGGACAGGGCAGCAAAAGAAGCCCTTGCACAGTCTGAAAGACAGTATCGGCAAACCCTGGATGCTCTCAAAGAGTCTATACACGTCATCAACAGTGACTATCAAGTAATTCAGGTGAACAGGGCGTTGCTTGAATTCAATAAACTGTTACATCTTGAAACAGATATTATCGGCATGGATCTTTTTGATATTTACCCCTTCCTGGGCAGTGGTGATCATGAGAAGTACAAAAAAGCCTTTGAAGTCGGTCATGAAATAATATCCGAGGAGACGATGATTCTTGGCGAGCAGGCCGTAATTACAAAGACTCGGTTGATTCCTATTCTTGACGACCCGATTACAGATGATGCTAAAGTGGCAAGGGTGGTAACGATAACCAAAGATATAACCGAGAAGAAGAGTTACGAAAAAGCTATTAAAGCATCTGAAGACCAGATGAGGAGTATAATTGAGTCTTCACCAATAGGGGTCAGAATAGCCTCGGCAAGCAAGTTTGTGTATGTGAATCCCGCTTTTTTGAAAATATTCGAGTATGAATCAGCCGAATCCGTGGTTGGACACAGCGTTTCAGATTTTCACGTAAAAGAGGACAGATCCCGAATAATCAAAAGACATCTTGATATACTTTCAGGCAAAGAAGTACCCATGTCCTATGAAAGCAAGTGTATAAGGAAAAATGGAGAAGTCTTTGATGTTCAGATATGGCTCACCGAAACTATTTATAAAGGGGAGCCAGGGGTGCTGGGGTTCGTAGTTGACATAAGCTCTGAAAAAGACCTCGCCAGCAGGATGTTGCAGATGCAGAAAATGGAGGCCATAACAGCCCTTGCCGGCGGCATTGCCCATAAGTTTAACAATGCCCTAGGGGGGATGATGGGTAATCTGGAGTTATTGAAGCTGAAAATCGAAAATTCTCCTCTGAAGGCAAATAAGTACATTGACCGACTTTTCACCTCATCGGAACAGATGGTGCAACTTACTAATCATCTATTGGCCTATGCACGAAAAGGCAAATACCATCCAGAAAATGTGAGCATGACACAGTTTGTGAGAGATACTTTGCCCCTGATAAAGCATAAAATACCTAAAGGGGTGGATATTGAGATGAACCTTGCATCTGGCCTGCCCTTTGTCGAATGCGATGTGATGCAGATGCAGATGGCTTTTTCTGCAGTGATCAACAACGCAGGAGAAGCGATTGCTTATGATGCAGATGACGATAAGTATAAAGAAAAACGTGAGGACTCCGGGCGGATAAAAATCAGCACAAAGCTTGTGAAAATAAAAGGAAGCAAAGAAAGCAGCAGCCAACGGAGTGCGTTGCCCGATGGCGAATACATACTTCTTGAAGTATCGGACAATGGAAGGGGTCTTGACGAAGAGAGCAAAAATAAAATATTTGAGCCTTTCTACACAACAAAAATGAAAGGTGGAGGCCTGGGAATGCCTGCTTTGCTGGGTATTATAAAGAATCACATGGGCGAAATTGAACTTGATTCAGAAATCGGCGCTGGGACCACTGTCAGGATATACCTGCCCGCAAAGGAAATACCTGTTGTGACCATGGAAGCTGCTCCAAAAAACGATGTTGAGACTTTTCAGAAAACAGTGCTTTTAGTAGACGATGAAAAGTCTGTTCTGGAAGTGACAAAGATTATGCTGGAAATGATTGGTATGAAAGTACTTGAGGCTTCAACCGGCGAGGATGCACTGGAACAAGCATCAAAAAACAAGGATATTATATGTATGGCGATTGTGGACATCACTTTGCCTGATATGGACGGGGGGGATGTTTTTAATCAATTAAAACTGATTTCTCCAGACATGGAAATTCTCTATGTGAGCGGCTACAACTTTGAGGATGTATCAATGAAAATTAACATCAATTCAACTCATTTTTTACAAAAGCCGTTTTCTTACACTCAGCTGTCGGAAAAAATTACTGGTATTATAAACGAATAGGCCACAAGGGGGGCATGTGTGGGAAAAGTGCGTGTGCAAAAGCTGATTGAATAACACATGAAGGCAAAAATATAATGCCTTGAAGCTGGCTCATAAATTAGCCAACCTCGCCTATGGAATAAAGGTATTCAATGATAATTTTTTCTGAATAAGAGCTTATTTGATTAAATTTGATTCCCAGAACATTTTGCCCTTCTTTTTTTTGAATATTTTTTATAGCCCCTTCTAATTCCAAACCGCCTTCAATGCCGGGGAATTGGCATTCCAGCTTGATGGGTCTGTCAAGTTGAAATTGCCTGGGTTTTCCCGGTACGGTTCTGAAATGACAACAGCATCCATTTATAGTAATATCTCTAATTATTCCACCTCTGTTTGTTTTATTAATAGTGGTCTGGGTGGGAATGCAACTTTCTGCTCTTTTCATGGCACGGAGCACAACGCTTTGTATAAATTTGGGATAAATAAAAACAATGAGTGGAGTTGGTTTTGAGATGATGTCCATAATTTTTGTCGGAAAAACATATACTGTTCCTTGATGAAGATACTTTATAACCACATGGTTTCCAGGAAACAGTTTTTGTTTAATGGTGCCGAATTTTGAAGGAAGAGTGGTCAAAAAATATTCATCTTTTTTATAGCCAATAAAAAGACTGTTAACAGTGTAATTTACTTCATCAACCTCCATCAAAAGCTGATTGCCGATAGCTATGTTCAAATCAACACTTGGGCCAATTCCGCCGATGTCTAAATTATTTGAATTCATATTCAATCCCTCATTTTCAACAAATAGACAGCATCTTCGATATTGTCTACATTCACTTTCCTGTAAGTTGTTTTTATACAGGTTTCATCATATATTTTTGCCCAGCTTTTTTCACTGTTTTGCACTACCTCGCTGACTTCAAGCGTTGTCAAGAGTTCCTGGGCCATTATGAGCCATTTTGCATTGACTGCATCAATTACAAAACCAGTGAAATCCGTAAGACATGAAAAGCCCTTCTTAAGTTTTTCAGCCTCAGATTTAACCAGATTGTAAACATCCTCGCCCTCTTTGTCGTAATCTTTTTTCCCAATTGTAATATAGAGTCGATTCTGAGCAACGTCTGCTCTAATTTCATGCATGATTCCCCCATTTCTTCAAACCAAAATGAATAAAAAATACTTTAAAGAGTATTTGTTCATTAAGCTGAATATCATTTACTATGTGCCTGTGTCATAATAAGAATCGTATTAGTTTTAATTTTTAAATACATCATTAATAAAGAGCTAATAACAAGCATTAACTTGTTATTGTAAATAATAGAGCCGTGTTTAAAGCGTCCTCTTGACCCATCGCCAGTTAAATAAAAGAATAAATGGTGGTTTAGAATAATAACGCCTTGAGCATTTATTTAGAAAAAGGGAGCATTCAAGTTGTGAATTGGCAGTATTAAAATTAAAGGACAGAAAAGCGGGCAATTGGATTGAGGTCTGGTGTGTCATAAAAAACGTCGGACGGTATTTCTTTAAAAGTGATATTTTTTAAAGAATCAAAAAAAAATTGATTTTTCTATTTTTATTTAGTAAATATAAATATTAAAATAAGCTATAATTCAATACTTTTGATGAACAATTATCTAACAACTCCTGAAAAGTTATAAGTGTAATCTTGAGTACAGTTCATCCCGATTATTTGGTCAAGGAATAAGTAGGATAATAACCAATAAAATTGAATCTTTATGTAGTTTTTTAAGTGAGAGTATTGAAGTTTAAAAAACATTCATAAAATAAGTAATGTAGCATCACAATCAGCCTGCGGTAACGGCATTGCTTTGTATTAAGGCATGCTGACCGAAAAACAAACTACGACATTTTATCAATACCCCGGTGTCTATTTTAGGTTGGGGATAAGAGTTTTTGGAGAAAAATATGAAGATCAAATACAAATTATTTGTTTCCCTGGCAAGCCTTTCTTTCATTATTTTTTACATGTTTATGGCAACTGTTTTTGTGACAAATCTTCAAAAGGATGATTTGCTGGTAATAAATCTAGCCGGCCGGCAGCGGATGCTGACCCAGAAAATGACTAAGGAAATAATTTATTTTCAGGTTTCACGAAATGAAAATAACTCTGGTGACCCTGTGCTTGCTACTACTGTGAGAAATACAATGAAAGTTTTTGATCAAACATTGTATGCGTTAAAAAATTCAGGCAAGGCCCCACTGTCACTGGATTTAAAAACAACAAAATTCAGGGAGTGTCCAGAGGCGGAGGAGCCAGTACTTTCACAAATGGTAATTATTGAAAGGCTGTGGGTTGATTTTTTTAAAAATATGAAATCTCTCCTTAAGGACAACACAGATTCTGCGCAAAAAATGAAATTGATTAAAAACAATAATATTCCATTGCTAAAGGCTATGAATAAAGGGGTTGTGATGATGCAGGCACAATCAGAGGAGAAGGTAAAAATTCTCAAAATAGCCCTTGGTTTCGGAATCATAATCGGTATTATTATTATGATCCTGGCGTTTATCTCTGTTTCCAGGGTGCTAAAAAGGATTGAAAGAATTCGTGATTCTGCGCAAGTGTTCAGCAGTGGCGATTTGACAAAGACTTTCGTAGATATTTACGACCCATCTCAAACAGTGTCGTTAGATGAAATTGGCGAACTCACCCAAAGCCTGAATGCGTTTATCCATAAATTACAAGATGTGCTGAAGGTTATTAACTCGAATGCTGACGATTTGTCTTCATTCTCATTATCATTAACTGATATTTCTTCCCAGATGTCTTCGGCTGCGGACAAAACCAGTACGCGTTCAGAGCAGGTTGCTGCATCATCTGAACAGGTTGCAGCAAGTGTTGATACCGTTGCTGCTGCTGCCGAGGAATCAAGCATTTCCGTTGCCAATATATCAGAGATGACAGAAACAATGTCTGCGTCTGTAAACAGTGTCTCAAGATCAATCCAAAAAACTGCTGTAGATGCAAAAACATCAGCGCAGGTAGCAGAAAATATGTCCTCAAGCATTACTACCATAGCGCTTACCATCGACGAGTTGACCATTTCTTTAAATGAGGTTGCCAGCAATACTGCTATGGCAAGCCGGATTTCAACCGAGGCAAACCACCGTACCGAACAGATTAACGGAAAGATTGGAAGCCTGGTGACTGCATCAAATCAGATAGGAAAGGTTATTAACGTAATTAAAGACATAGCAGACCAGACGAATATGCTGGCACTTAACGCAACCATTGAGGCATCAGGGGCAGGAGATGCAGGTAAGGGGTTTGCTGTAGTTGCCGGTGAAGTAAAGGAACTGGCAAAGCAGTCTGCTGAAGCAACTGAGAAAATTACAGAACAGATTGATCAAATTCAGAGCAGCACGGGCGAGGCTGTTGAGTCGATTGAAGAAATCAATAAAGTGATTTCTGAAATAGCACATATAAATGAAACCATTGCTACTGCGGTTGAAGAGCAGACAGCTACTGCGGCAGAGATTTCAAAAACCGTGGCCAGCAACGCAGAAGATGTAAAAGCTGTTGCATCCAATGCAGAAGAATCAGCACGGCGGATTGGTGATATGGATAAATCCACCGATGAGGTGTCAAATGCAGCCATTGAGGTTGCCAGATTTGTTGATGAACTTTCAGCAGGTGTTGGAGAAGTTGCACGGTCTTCTGGAGAAGCAGCATTAGGTGTTAGAAAGATTTCCGAAAATATCCAGGGGATTTTTTCAGGCGCGCAGGAAACATCCACCAGGGCCAATAGGTCCAGTGAGTTGTCAAATGACTTGTCAAAGATGTCAAGTGTGCTTTCCCAAATTGTAAATCAATTCAAGGTATAGTTTTACTGATGAGTTTATTGGTTTTGCATGACTTATGAAATGAAGCTAATGGTGGATGATGTTATTTAAAGTTTCAGAAAAAAAGATAGTATACTCGGCAGAGCCTGAAAATCCAAAGGAATATACTGCGGACTTTGATAGGGAGTATTCAAGATTTGCTGCAATATATGACAAGGCAGTAAAATTGCTTCCATGCTGGAAAACGTGGATTACTTCGCTAATTCCTCATATTGAAGGGCCCCGTGTTTTAGAATCCTCCTTTGGAACTGGTTTTTTGTTGATGCAGTATGCAGATAAGTTTGAAACATACGGCATTGATTATAACAGCACCATGCTTGAGGTTGCGAGGAAAAATTTATCCCGCAAAGGGATCAGGGCAACGCTGCAGCAGGCTGATGTTGAAGCACTTCCATTTGAAGACAACTATTTTGATACAATCATCAACACCATGGCTTTTTCTGGATACCCGAATGGGCAAAAGGCCATGGCCGAATTCCACCGCGTGCTGAAGGTCGGGGGGAAGGTGCTGATTGTCGATTTTAACTATCCTGCAAACAGGAATATTTTTGGGTATTTAATTACAAAATTCATGGAGTCAGCAGGGGATACAATAAGGGATATGGATTTGATTTTTCATGGGTTTCCCTTTGAGTTCTCCAAAGAAGAAGTAGGCGGAATGGGCAGTGTTCATTTATATATCGGGACAAAGCTTGGTAACAGCTTGGATGGAGATTGATAACAGATCAAAGTTGTTTTTCTTTACGGGTGTTTGAACAGAACGGAAGCCCTGAATCTATCGAAGATTTCAAAATAGTTTCTTTTTTCTTTTATTTTTCCCTTAAAAAGTTTATAATAAGGATATGATTTTTTTAAATTGCTGATAAAAGAGGAAGGAAAAGGATCATGCCGTTAACCATACTTGAAAATATTAAGGGGAGTGAGCTTCCTTGTTCCTGGTT
>JAOZSB010000246.1:1396-6789 GCA_029939895.1 Desulfobacterales bacterium | reverse complement strand
AGTGCCCAAATCCAATTGAAATTATTCGATTTTTAACGGGACACTACTGAATTATGTACTTAAATATAATTAATCCGTTGCAACGGTTTGGTACCTGTTGAAAAAATAGGGGCTTAGGTATTTTTATGGGACTCAAAGACAAAATCAAGGTGCTTATTAAGGAAGCTGAGCTTTACAAGACTCAAGGTCTCCTTACTGAGTCAAAGGTCAGGTACGAATCTGTAATCTCCCTTATTGAAAGTCGGGGGAATGTTAAAAATAAGGATTCCTTGATAGACAACCTCAATAAAAAAATTGCTGCGGTTGACAAGCTTGTCAAGAAAATAGACGATGCTTCCGAGGAGCAGCAGCTTTCTCAGGCCCAGCAGGATGCCATAATAAAACTGTTTTCCATGTCACAAAACGATGGTGCTGAAAGTGCTGCAATGGAAGCTGCGCTTTCCCTGGCTAAATTTGGTCAGTACGATAGAGCAATTGTAGAGCTTGAAAAGCTTATCAGCCCTGAAAATGCCGACCTTCAGGTGGCAAAGAATCTTTTGAGATGCCATCTTGGTTATGATCCTGACAAGGCTTTTGAAAGGATGGAAAGGTTTAAGGCAGAGGAAACTTATCCTCCTGAGCGTCTTGAAAAACTCGAGTTGTTTTTTAATGACATAGCCCAGAAAAAAGGTTTGAAACAAGCAGGTGACTCAAATGATGATGCCCCTGTGCTGGAAATAGATGCGGGTATTGATGAAGAACCGCCTGTGCTTGAAATTGATGAACCCTCTACTGAATCGGATCAGGCAGATTCTTCTGATGTTGACTATCTTGAAGATGAAGATGTCATGGATATCAGCAGTGTGGGCATAACGATGCCGGAAGGCCCCAGAAATGGCAAGATGGTAGAGTTCGAGGTTGCTTTTCAGTCCGGCAATGTGATAAGCATTACTCTTTCTGACTTTGACCTGGACGTAGTTGATACTTTTAAAACAGTATCGAAGATGCCAGATACGCAGTTTTTTTCTCCCATCGCAATGTTTCCTGGTACTGCAATGATAGTTAAGGTCGATGAAATTGAAGCTGGTCCCAAAAAAGGTGACTACAACGTTGATATTAAGATCGCACGGTAATAATATTTTAATATGTTTATAAAAAATCAATTTGATTTAACTGTTTTTCGTTATATGTAGATTACATGAGAAGCAATTTAAAACTGAATCATAAAAAAGAAAATTTTGGAGTTTCTGGAACGCTATGGCAATATTTAATATGAAGAAAAGAGAGATTGAGTGCAAGGTCGTATATTACGGACCGGGACGTTGCGGCAAGACAACTAATCTCGAATATATTCATAAGGCATTTTCCAAACAGGTTGAAGGTGATCTGGTCTCCATTGATACCGAGGGTGACCGTACCCTATTTTTTGACTTTTTGCCTATGGGGCTTGGTAAAATCAAGGGCTGTGATGTAAGGGTGCAGCTTTATACCGTTCCCGGACAGGTGCAGTATGCATCAACAAGGAAGCTTGTACTGCGTGGAGTCGATGGTGTGGTTTTTGTTGCAGACTCGCTACAGGTGAGGCGTGAGAAGAATGCCCTTTCATTAAAAGATTTGCACGGTAACCTTAAAGATTATGGTCTGAATATTACCAAGATTCCTCTTGTGATGCAGTACAATAAAAGAGATCTGGCAGATGAAGGATTGCCGATCATGTCAATTGAGCAGATGGACAAGGACTTGAACCGTCAACTTAAAGCACCGGCCTTTCCGGGTTCGGCCCTCAAGGGTGATGGTGTGGGAGTTGCTTTGAAGGAAATTTTGAAGCAGACGCTTAAACATTTGCAAAAAGAACTTAAATGGGCGCAATAGCCTGATAAGCGGAAATTATAATTATGCAGGAAAATTTAGTTCTGGCAGGCGACTTGAAATTTTTGACCCTTGGGGATATTATTCAGTTGCTTGGTACAAACGGGAGTACGGGCGTGTTAAAGATGGTTAGTAAATACGCTCCAGGGCCTGGTATGATATATATTGATAATGGAAATCCAATCCATGCCACAGCAACTTCAATGACTGGCAAGGATGCTCTATACTCTTTGTTTGGATGGCTGGAAGGAAAATATTCTTTTAATGAAATTGCTGTAACAGCCGACAGGACTGTGAAAAAAAATAGAATGGAGCTTCTTCTTGATGCTCTGAGTATGCTTGACGATGGTCTTATCGAGAAACTTGGTCCTCCTGAAAAGGGTGCTGCTGGCAAAATCGACAAAAAAAGCGGGTTGCCTCTTGTAAAGGGTGCTTTCATTGACTATATGTATATTGTTGATGAGGAAGGTTTTTATCCCAAATCCAAGATCGTGGCCGAAGGCAACCACGGCAACTGGATGTGGGTCATTCTTGGCGGCGAGGTGGAGATAGTCAAAAAAACTGAGGATGGCACGATTCCTGTGTTAAGGATTACGGATGGCTCCTTCATCGGCAGCATGGCATCGTTTTCCATGCAGGGCAGCTCAAGAAGTGCTACTGCAATAGCCGTGGGAGAAGTACAGCTTGGTGTGCTTGATTCCCAGAGACTTTCTACTGAATACTCAATGATGCACCAAAAGTTCAAGGAGGTTGTCATCAGTCTGGACAACAGACTGCGCGGTGTGACGAATTCAGTAGTTGATATTACGATGGGGAAGCAAAATCCCGAAGAAAAACTGGAGGGTCTTGCTCCTCTGATTAACCAGGGAGATACCTTCGCACAGTTGCTTAAGATAACAAAAGGCCGGGCGGTTGTTGTCAAGGATACCAAGTCTGGCAGAATTATTTTAAATGAACTCAGTGAAGGTGACTTTATTGGGAGCCTTCCCTTTGTGAATTTTTCTCATGAGCCAGAAGAGGCCACGGTCTATGTGAATGAAGAATTGGAAACTGAAGAAGTTCAAAATTTTCAAACTGAAGAACTTGATGCAGATTTAATGTCAAAGGAGTTTGAAAAGCTTTCGGTTACCATGAAAAATATTTTGGAAAATATTGCCGACTGCATTGCTGTTACCACCAGGCAGGCTGTTGAGACTAAGAAAAAGATGTAAAAATAATGGAAGAAATTCGTCGTACCCATCGCAGGCTTGAGTCCTTTAATATGGTTTCATATATATGTATTGATCCTGACGGTATAGCTGTTGAGCAGGGAATGGGAAAGACCCTGGATATGAGCGAATCAGGATTACTTCTTGAAACAATAGATCTTATACCCACGGAGTGCACCCTTGAACTGTTGATGGGCATTCATGACGAGACTATTGAAGTCAAAGCAAAGGTAGTAAGAGTAAATACCGGCAGTTCTATTATGTACGAGCATGGACTCGAATTTATTGATCTTGATGATGATCTGGCATTGCAAATAAATTCTTTTATCCTGGAATATAAAAGCGAAGTCGATTTAATAGAAAACCTGGGCATCAGCCTGGATCTAATAACAGAAGACGGCCAAATATTGGATGAATAAAGTCTTTTGACGCAAATGAAATAAACTCTATCTTATAGAAAAAACAAAGCACCAAAAATCCCCGACAAAGAGGACTAATAAAATGACAGCAGTATTTGAGACAAATGTTCCAGAACTAGGAGAAGTAAAAAGAGGTAAAGTAAGAGATATATATGACACAGGCGATTCTCTGCTCATCGTTTCAACGGACAGACTTTCAGCCTTTGATGTTATTTTGCCGGACCCGATTCCAGACAAGGGTAAGGTTTTAAATCAGATTTCTCTTTTCTGGTTCGATAAAATGAACGAACTGACGGGGATTCCCTTTAAAAATCACATAATAACAGGGAATGTAGATGAATTTCCTGAGTCATGCAAAAAATACAGAGACAGCCTTGAAGGCCGAAGTATGCTGGTAACCAAGGCCCAGCCACTTGCTATTGAATGCATTGTGCGTGGGTACATTTCCGGGTCTGGGTGGAAGTCTTATAAAAAAGACGGTACAGTATGTGGAATTAATCTTCCAGATGGCCTGAAAGAGTCTGACAAGCTCCCTGAGCCCCTTTTTACACCATCTACAAAGGCTGAACTTGGCGAACACGATATCAATATCGACTTTGAGACTGCTGTCGGGCTTGTTGGTAGAGAAGTCGCAGAAAAAGTCCGGGATTTGAGCCTGGGCCTTTACAAGGCTGGCGCAGCCTATGCAGAACAAAAGGGCATAATAATCGCTGATACTAAGTTTGAGTTCGGCTTAATAAACGATGAGGTTATACTCATTGATGAGGTGCTGACTCCTGATTCCTCCAGGTTCTGGCCCAGTGATGTCTATTCTCCAGGTGGTGCCCAGCAGAGCTTTGACAAGCAGTATGTGCGTGACTATCTTGAATCAATCTCGTTTGACAAAAAACCACCCGGACCAAAGCTGCCAAAAGAAATAATAGTAAACACAGCAAATAAGTACAAGGAAGCATATTCAAAGCTGACGGGTCAGGAGCTATAGACAGGTTAAGAAAACTGACTGGTTAAAACCAGCCGTCGAAGGATAATTGCCTTTTTTGTAATCAAAGCTAAACTAAAAAAAATCTAGGATAAATGCTTTGCTGTCCAGAGTATTGCCTGGAATCTGTTGGATACGTTTATTTTTTTGTAGAGGTTATATATATGGGCCTTGACAGTATGAAGGCTTATATTGAGGCGGTCGGCAATTAGCTTGTTGCTCATTCCCGATGATATGAGGCTCAGGATTTCTTCCTCCCGTGGTGTCAGGCTCATTTTCCTTTCGGTGTCTAACTTTGCTGAGATTTTATAATCAGGGTTGAACTTGACAGCCATGCCACCTGCGTTGATCCGTACCACTTTTCCTGTGATGTTGATATTAAGGGTTTTGCCCTTGATGCTGCGAAGTGTATCGAGTGGTAAGACCAGTTGAAGTTTCAGGTCTGTGCCGATAGGGAGCGGGCGACTTGTATTGAAAAGAACTCCGCTTGTAGAAAGGTTCTCAGTTGTAAAAGCATGCGCTTCATCACCACCAGAGACTGTAATCTGTGCTGGAAATTCAAGGTCATATCTTTCTTCATGCCTTCTATCAGGATCAAGCACCATATTTTTTAGCTCCGTTTTATTATCTCAGGCGGTCCCAGTCGGTAACCGCCTGAGGTCAACTATTATTCGCTGGACTTATCAACCTTAGCGTCAGCTGCTGGTTGCGCTGGCACTTCTTTTTTTGGGGCTGGGTTTTGGGGTGTTGCCTTTGGCTCAACGGCCTTTTTAGCAGGTTTCTTTGCGGTCTTGGCCTTTGGCTCAACAGCCTTTTTAGCAGGTTGCTTTGCGGTCTTGGCCTTTGGCTCAACAGCCTTTTTAGCAGGCTTCTTTGCGGTCTTGGCCTTTGGCTCAACAGCCTTTTTAGCAGGTTTCTTTGGGGTCTTGGCCTTTGGCT
>JAOZSB010000246.1:0-1296 GCA_029939895.1 Desulfobacterales bacterium | reverse complement strand
TTTTTAGCAGGTTTCTTTGCGGTCTTGGCCTTTGGCTCAACAGCCTTTTTAGCAGGTTTCTTTGCGGTCTTTGCCTTTGGCTCAACAGCCTTTTTAGCAGGTTTCTTTGGGGTCTTGGCCTTTGGCTCAACAGCCTTTTTAGCAGGTTTCTTTGCGGTCTTGGCCTTTGGTTCAACAGCCTTTTTAGCAGGCTTCTTTGTGGTCTTGGCCTTTGGTTCAGCAGCTTTTTTAGCAGGCTTCTTTGGTGTCTTGGCCTTTGGCTCAGTTTTTTTGTGAGTGATGGATGCTACCGCCTTATTTTCAGTAATCAGCAGGCTACTAACTTTTTGCGTTAGTTCTTCAACCTTTCTGGTTATCCGTAAGACTTCGGTCTTTGTTGGGATTCCAAGACCATGGATGACTGTTGTGAGTTTTTCTTCAAAAATCTGTTCGATGACTTCGTAGAAATTCACAGCAACGCTCATCATACCCATCATGGCTGTCTGCATTTCTTTTTTCTTTTTCATCAGCATTAATCACCTCAAAATGTTAAAAACAAATAATTTTTCACTAATGCGCAACTGTGCGCGGATTTTCCACGCCTGTTCCAGTGTTTGGTTTTGATAGTTTGTCTATTTTCTTTTCAAGAGCATTCATTTTAGTGGTCAGCTTTTTTACGTCTCCAGCAAGGCTGTTAACCTGTTCTTTGGATGCCAGGTTCATCATATTGATGGCTTCGGTAACTCTTTGATCAATGCTCTCAATAATCAGGCCCTTGAAATTAGTTGTATACCCCATAACCTCGTTTTTAAGTCTTTTTGCATCGGCTACGCTAATCTCTTTGTCCTTGATCAGCAGGTTGATAAATTTATCGACTTCGTCTTCAGCCATGGTAAGGGCATTTTGCCACAGGGAAGAGTATTTTTTTGCATAGTCCAGTAGAGTTCCGCGTCCTTTTCGGAGAAGTTCGACCAGTACCTTTGAAGGCACTTCGTTTATGTTCTTTTTTTTGTCTCGAGCAATCAGTTGTGACACGATGGTAGAAGTAATATCGTTTCCTGTCTTGTTATCAATGATGGTTACTTCTTCACCGGCTTTGATTATTTCAGAGAGCCTGTCCATGGAGATGTATTGTTTTTCTAATGTGTCGTACAGTTTTCTGTTTGCATACTTTTTTATTATTCGCATTGCTGATAAGTCCCCTTGCTATTATTATAGTGCATGAACGAAAACTGCCTTTTCGTTTGTTGGGCCTGAATACAAAATTTATGCTTTTTTCGACGTTTTCTTTTAAGCTTTCAAATATTACAAAAAAAA
>JAOZSB010000245.1 GCA_029939895.1 Desulfobacterales bacterium | reverse complement strand
AGGAGATATTATAAAATGGAAGATAAAAGCAAGATGAGCCCGGGATTCTTACAGGAAGTGCAGAAAAGGCTTGAGCTGATAAAAAAGGACGTTACAGTAATGCATACTTTTTACGATGCCGGCATTCAGGGGCAGTCCATGCAGATACCCTTTAACGTTTCTGGCGAAGACTTCACCAATGATGAGTGGGTTATTCTCAATAATATAGAAGAAATCAGGCAGATGGCCTTTGCCACTTGCATGGGGCTTCTTGTTCAAAAGAAATAACCTGACTGCTTTATTTGCTCAGGAACCACACCCGGACAGCATAAATGATTGAAAGATACTACTCGCTCAACAGCCATTTGCGAAAACGCTTTGGAGTACGAGTACAGAAGATAACCGTAGATGCTGGTTTTACCTGCCCTAACAGGGATGGCAAAATCTCATACGGTGGATGCATATACTGCAATGAAACTGGTTCCGGTTCAGGGGCCTTTTCAAAAGGGATCAGCATCACCAGACAGATAGAATCTGCAAAACCCGGCCTTATTATAAGGTACAAGGCTGAGAAATTTCTAATATACTTCCAGGCATTTTCAAACACCAGCGCACCAGTGGAGCGACTGGCCGAGGTCTATGGCGAAGCACTTGCCCCGGACAACGTGGTCGGCCTTTCAATAGGAACCAGGCCGGACTGCATAGATGAAGAAAAGATCGCCCTGATCAGCAGGCTTGCGGAAAACAGGCTGATATGGATGGAGTATGGGTTGCAGTCTGCGCACAACCGAACCCTTGATCTGATTAACCGGGGGCATGATTTTGCCTGCTTTCAAAATGCTGTCAGGATGACCCAGAATAATGGCATCATGATATGCGCCCACGTAATCCTTGGTTTGCCGGGCGAGACCAGGGACGACATGATGGAAACAGCGGAAAAACTCGCAGACCTTAACATTGACGGTGTTAAGCTCCACCTTCTTTATGCGATAAAGGGAACTCCCCTGGCAAAAATGTATGGGGAGGGAAAATTCAAGTGCCTTGAAATGCAGGAGTATGCAGACCTTGTATGCGATTTTCTGGAGCGCATCCCAAAAAATGCAGTGGTCCACCGCCTCACCTCCGACCCACACGCAACGGAACTCGTTGCACCAATGTGGGCCATGGAAAAATCTGGAACACGAAATTGCATCATAAACACAATGGAAAAAAGGAACTTCTGGCAGGGTTCACTTGTTTGAAGACAAGTTGCTCGAAAGCTGATTTGCAGCAATGCCCTTAAAAAAATCCCCCTACATATTCCTCCTGTGCTTGCCGCCAACCTCGAAGAGTGCATTGGAGATTTGACCGAGGCTGCAATGTTTAACGGTTTCCATGAGTTCTTCAAAAACATTGTCCCCGGAAAGTGCTACCTTTTGCAGCCGTTTGAGTGCGGCTGGTGCTTTTTTGGAATTTCTTTTTTGAAAGTCTTCCAGGCGCGAAATTTGTGCTTCAATTTCTTCGGTTGTTGCTCTGGCAAGCTCCAGACCCAGAACATCGTCCTTTGATGCCTCGTCAGCATCCGGGTCCCTGAAGGTGTTTACGCCAATAATCGGCAGGTCGCCAGTATGCTTGAGGGTTTCGTAGTAGATTGATTCTTCCTGGATTTTGCCTCGCTGGTATCCGGTTTCCATGGCTCCCAGGGTTCCGCCTCGCTCGGTGATGCGGTCAAATTCAAGAAGTACTGCCTCCTCAACCAGCCGTGTAAGCTCTTCGACAATGAAGCTTCCCTGTTCTGCATTCTCGTTTTTAGCAAGCCCCCATTCCTTATTAATAATAAGCTGTATTGCCAGCGCACGGCGCACGGATTCTGTGCTGGGTGTGGTGATTGCTTCGTCAAATGCATTGGTGTGCAGGGAGTTGCAGTTATCGTAGACAGCGCAAAGTGCCTGGAGTGTTGTGCGAATATCATTAAACTGTATTTCCTGGCTGTGCAAAGAACGCCCGGAGGTCTGGATATGATATTTGAGCATCTGGGTTCGTTCCGATGCTCCGTATTTTTCCTTCATGGCGATTGCCCAGATTCTTCTGGCAACCCGTCCTATAACGGTGTACTCCGGGTCCATGCCGTTTGAGAAGAAAAAGGAGAGGTTCGGGCCAAAGCTGTCAAGGGGCATTCCCCTGGAAAGGTAGTACTCCACATAGGTGAAGCCGTTGGCAAGTGTGAATGCAAGCTGTGTAATGGGGTTGGCTCCGGCCTCTGCAATGTGATAGCCGGATATGGATACAGAATAGAAGTTTCTTACATTATTTCTTACAAAATAATCCTGGATGTCGCCCATCATTTTAAGGGCAAACTCAACTGAAAACAGGCATGTGTTCTGGCCCTGGTCTTCCTTCAGGATGTCGGCCTGAACAGTACCCCGAATGTTTTCAAGAACCATGGCCTTGATTTTTTCGCATTCGTTTTCTGTTAGTTCTGCTTTGCTTTCTTTGCTTTTCTTTTTCAACTGCTGGGCAATTGCATTGTTAAGGAACATGGCAAGCATTATGGGGGCCGGGCCGTTTATGGTCATGGATACAGATGTTCCAGGGGCGCATAATTCAAAACCATCGTAAAGATCCCTTACATCGTCAAGTGTGCATACGCTGACACCAGATGTGCCGACCTTGCCGTAAATGTCGGGTCGCCTGTCCGGGTCACCGCCATACAGGGTTACGGAATCAAAGGCAGTTGACAGCCTTTTGGCCGGGCTGTCAGACGATAGAAGTTTGAATCGCTTATTGGTTCTTGTTGGGCCGCCTTCGCCGGCAAACATCCTGGTGGGTGCTTCGTCAATGCGTTTGAAGGGAAAAACCCCTGCTGTAAATGGAAATCTGCCGGGTACGTTTTCTTCCCGCATCCATCTGTATATCTCGCCCGGATCCTTAAAGCCTGGTATTGCAATCTTGGTAATTCTTGTTTGCGCAAGCGACCTGGTGGACAGGGGAACCCTGATTTCACGGCCCCTGACAGAATATACAAACTCATCATCCTTGTAGACCCTGCTGATTTCATCCCATTGATGAAGAAATCCTTCTGTGTCTTTATCGATAAGCTGTTTTGCTTTTTCTATCTCCAGCTTCAAGGACTCAACCAGGTTGCCGTGTCCTTCTTTTGTAAGCACAGACAGGGTTTCCTCAAGGTGCCATGCCTTCCGTACAATGTCTGCCTGGGTGGAGGTTCTTTTGTGGTAATCGCGTACCGTATCGGCGATTTCCCCAAGGTATCTTGCCCTTTCCGGTGGTATGATTATTGTCTTTGTGGATGATGATTTTACCGTTGAATTTTTTTTGGATTTTGTTTTAAAAGATATTCCAGTCTTTTCTTTGATAAGGTCAATGAACTTCCAGTAAACACCTTTCACACCGTCATCATTGAACTTGGAAGCAATTGTCCCGAAAACCGGCATTTCTTCGACTGGCTTTTCAAATTCCTTGCGATTTCTCTGAACCTGTTTGCGAACGTCCCTGAGTGCGTCTTCTCCGCCACGTTTTTCAAACTTGTTAACCACAACTGCATCGGCAAAATCAAGCATGTCAATTTTTTCAAGCTGGGTTGCAGCACCAAATTCGCTGGTCATCACATAAAAGGATACGTCAGCAATATCAACAATGCGGGATGCCCCCTGGCCTATGCCTGCGGTCTCGACAATCACGATATCAAAACCCGCAGCCTTTACTGCTAAAAGTACATCGGGCAGGGAGTCTGGAACTTCCTGACCAGGCCGCCGTGTAGCAAGGCTGCGCATGTAGACACGCCTGCCTCCTATTGCGTTCATGCGAATCCTGTCCCCAAGAAGCGCACCCCCTGTTTTTCTGCGGGATGGATCGCAACTGATGATAGCAATGTTAATATCATCAATATCGTGTGTTAAATGAAGGATGATTTCGTCTGTGAGGGAGGATTTTCCAGCACCGCCAGTTCCTGTGAAACCAACAACAGGGATTTTTTTGCCCTTTGCTTTTTTTGCAAGGCTGGCCTTTAATTTATCATATTTTTCAAAATCTCCGTCAAGCTCCATGGCTGTAACAAAACCTGCAACAGCACGCTTGTCTGCCGGAGAAAGTGTTTTTAAATCATGGTTGCAAAAATCAGTAACAGGGAAGTCCATCTTCTGCATCATGTAGTTGATTATGCCCTGGAGACCCATTTTCGAGCCGTCTTCTGGTGAGAAAATCTTGCATATTCCGTATGCCTCAAGCTTTTCAATCTCGTCTGGAACTATAACACCGCCACCGCCGCCGAAAATCCTGATATGGGATGCGCCCTGTTCCTTTAAGAGATCGGCAACATACTTAAAGTACTCCATATGCCCGCCCTGGTAGCTTGAAACAGCAATGCCCTGAACATCTTCCTCAATTGCTGCATCCACAACTTCCTTGACTGAGCGGTTATGGCCCAGGTGTATGACTTCGGCCCCTGTGTCCTGGAGCATCCTTCTCATAATATTGATTGCTGCATCATGCCCGTCAAATAACGATGTAGCAGTAACAACTCTTATATGATTTTCAGGCTCATAGGGAATAGCCTCTGCTGTCATGTCTCCCCCTCAATATATTTCATTTTTTGGATTGTTTGTTCTTGATTGTTTATCTTACATAAATTCCAGATTTTATTTTTAGTGAAATCACACGCCATTCTATAATCAAGCGTTAATTCAATATGCTCATGACGCACCATTGTCAAGGCAATAATTTATTGATTTAATTTCATTAGTAAGCCTTTCCCACCCTGGCGCTATTGTAGATGCGTCATTTTGACTAAATTTGAAAAAGTTCTTGATAAAATGAATGTTTTTTATTATAAAGTAATATTATTATGTTGGAAATTTGATTATTGTCCTGGCACATCTATGAAAGGCTATGCAAAAGTCTATTGTTTGGGATAGCGTTTGTAGTCAGCAATCAAAAGGCGTACTCGGTTGTACGCTGAGGATTATGTTTATTTCCCAACGAAGAGCTTGGGTGTGAAGGCAGTTTTCATTCTGGCACATTGATTATTAGGGGGTAATATGCGCATTTTTGCCATCGTATGTTTGATTACTTTTAGCACATTATGCCATGCAGAAGACGTTTATGTTGTAACCGGCACATGGCAGGATTATGCTCAAAGGGACGGCAACGGCTTCTACCTTGACATCTTGAAAGATGTTTATTTGGTTCCTTACTATAACCTTAAAATTGAACACGTCCCCTTTAAGCAGTCGCTGTTAATGCTTGCTTCCGGCAAAGCTGATATAGCTCTTGCGGTTTATAAAGGTGATCTGCCAGAAAAATATTTGAATAAATACTACTTGATTGATGATGCAGTTGATGTTGCTGTAAGTAAAGAATTGGCCGGGAAATGGCATGGGCTGGGTACACTGGAAAACAAAAGGGTGGCAGCACTGATCGGCTATGCTTTTGATACTGCCATTGAAGTGCCGATTGATTATAGTGAAAAACCAGATCTTCTGGGCATGATGAAAATGCTGCGCATGGGTCGTATAGATGCTTTGCTTGACTACAGGGCGGAGTTATCTCTTTTGTGGGATAAAGCCGGGCTTGGAGATAACTTCACCATAATAAAAGGTGTGATCCACAAAAAAGTCTATTTTGCCTTTGCTGAAAATCGGGGTGACCTGAAAAAATATTTTGATAAAAAAATTTTAAGGCTCATAAATTCAGGCCGGCTGAATGAACTGGGCCAAAAATACGGAATTGATGAAAGTGTATTGCCCTAGATTGACATGCGATTGCAGGTTCTTGAAGGGTAGCGATACTGACAGATATGAAAAAGGGGCATGCTCTTGTGTGGAGCAGGCCCCTTTGACCTGTTTTAACTTTTCCTGAAACATACTGCATTATTTACACATGGGAACCAGCGCGTCTATTTTATATTTTTCAAAAATAGTTTTGATGGTTCCGTTTTCGGTCAGTTCATCAAGGGCATCCTGCCACTGCTTAATCACGTTGTCTGGTGTGTTGATATTGAATGCTATATATAGCGATGTCTTTTTTACTACAAATACTTCCTCAAAATTAGCAATGCTGATGCCTGTTTTTGATGCAAGCGCAGAGGGGGTTGTGCTGCTTGTGTACCACAGGTCTACTCTTCCCAGGTAAAGTCTTTTCATGCTTATTTCCGGAGTGGATGCTTTATCAAATAGCCTGAACCCCTGGGATTTCAGGAATTCTTCACTCATTCCGCCCTTTTGTACTCCAACTCTGTAGCTTTTTGCATCTTCAAGGCTGGTAATTTTTATTTTTGAGTTTTTTGCAGCAAAAAAAACGTTTCTTTTTTCAGCTAAAGGGCCTACCCATTTAAACAATTTTTCTCTTTTTTCCGTTCTTGTTGTTGAGAATACGCAGGTATTTTTATTCTTAAGGGCTTTGTCATGGGCTTTTTTCCAGGAAAGAACCTTTACCCTGCTTTTAATGCCGAGTTTTTTCTTAATAGCCTCCACTATTTCAACGGAAGGCCCGGTTGGTGTTTTTTTATCAAGATAGTTTAGTGGCGGAAAATCCTCTGTTAATATGGTGATTTTTGTCTCTGCAAATGAACTGCCCACGCCCAGTACTAACAGTAACGCAAGAATTATAGCTGCCTTTTTCATGATTTTTTCTCCCTGTTTTTGTTTAACAGCCAGAACAATATCAATCAAAAGCCCGGCTGCTTATTGTTTTCAATGCAATTTAAAAAGGGGGGGATAATCTCTGCTTGAGTCTGCGAAGTAGCAGTATTGATTGCCAATGCCAAAGTAGCAGTAATGACTATCTTTTTTGCAAGATTCCCCATGAATAATCAATTATTAGTGATCCATAGTAC
>JAOZSB010000244.1 GCA_029939895.1 Desulfobacterales bacterium | reverse complement strand
TTACAGCACGTTGGGTGCTATTCTAAAAAGTTAAACGGGACACTACTGATAAAAAATAAAAAAATATGACCCTGAATCCACTTACAAGAAAAAAACTTAAACGGTTTAAATCAATAAAGCGTGGATACTGGTCTTTTCTATTTCTTGCAGTACTTATATTCCTTTCTTTGTTTGCAGAGGTTCTGGTAAACAAACGTGCTTTAATTGTCAGCTTTGAAGGGAAGTATTACTTCCCCACATACGGCGACATGATCCCCGGAGAAGTATTTGGTCTTGATTATCAATACGAGACTAATTACCGGGAACTCAATAAGATGTTCAAGCTTAATACAAAAAGCGGCTGGCTGATAATGCCGCTGGTTCCCTTTGATTCCTATGAAAACGACCTCAAGGATTCAGAATATCCGCCATTCCCCCCGTCAATTGCAGATAAACATTATCTTGGTACAGACACATCGGGCCGTGACGTGCTGGCAAGGCTGGTTTATGGTTTCAGGATAGCTATCTTTTTTTCTCTGGCACTCCTTGTTGCAAACTATACAATCGGTGTGAGCATTGGCTGCGCAATGGGTTACATCGGCGGAAGGTTCGACCTTTTCTTCCAGCGCATAATAGAGATATGGTCAAACGTGCCATTCTTATATGTGATAATTATCCTGTCATCAATACTCTATCCGAATTTTATCATGCTTGCGGTTATCATGTCCGTTTTTGGGTGGATCAGCATGACATGGACGATGCGGACTATGACCTACAAAGAAAAAGCCAGGGAGTACTCACTTGCTGCAAAGGCATTGGGGGCATCCAACTCAAGAATAATATTCAAACACATTATACCCAACACAATGTCAGTGATTGTCACCTTTGCTCCTTTTTCGATTTCAAGCGGTATTGTTGCGCTTACATCCCTTGATTATTTGGGGTTCGGCCTTCCGCCACCCACGCCAAGCTGGGGCGAATTATTGCAGCAGGGCTGGGCAAACATGCAGGCAGAGTGGATAATATTATCTGTAGTTTCGGCTATGGTGATAACATTGACGGCTGTTACATTTATTGGCGAAGCCATTCGCGAGGCCTTTGATCCCAGGCAATATACAACCTATGAATAGTGATGACCTGAAATATCTTTTTGACAATATCAGTGTTGGAGTTACTAAAATGATTACTATGTAAACTACTTAGCGAGAGCTTATTGAAAGGATTAAAATGAATAGGAATAGAGTTTTTTTGCTGTTGGCAGCTATATTTGTATCTGCTTCCATTTTTTCAGCACATGCAGCAGATAAGCTGCCCAATGATATTGAGTGGCTGACCAATGATTCAGAGCCTGTTTTTGCTTCTCCAAAAGCAGTAAAGGGGGGGTTGTTTAAGGTAGCAATCATGTCATTTCCACCCACCTTCAGAGTTGTTGGGCCAGATGCAAATTCAAGTTTCCGCAGTGCAATACTCGATAACCAACTCCAACTTTTGGGTATCCACCCTAACACTCTCAACACAATACCACAGCTTGCAACACATTGGGCATATGGCAAAGATAAGAAGACAGTATATTTTAAAATCAACCCAAAGGCCAAATGGTCAGATGGTGTTCCGGTCACAGCGGATGATTTTGCATACACCCTGGAGTTTATGCGGTCAAAGCATATAGTTGCCCCGTGGTATAATGATTACTATTCAAGGGAAATTGACAAAGTAATAATCTATGACAGGCACACAATAGCCATTGTAGCTGGCCTGCCAAAGCCTGACCTCCATTTGAGAGTTGCTCTGCCCCCAACCCCTAAACATTTCTACAAAGGATTAGGCAAAGATTTTATTCAGAAATACAATTGGAAAATTGCTCCCAATACAGGAGCCTACCAGATGAGTGATTTCAAGAAAGGCAAATACATTAAATTCAAGAGAAAAAAGGATTGGTGGGCAAAGGATTTAAAGTATTTTAAAAACAGATTTAACGTAGACACAGTAAAATTCGAGGTTATTCGAGAAACCAATATAGCCTGGGAGCATTTTAAGAAGGGGAAATTTGACGAATTCGGGCTGACCCGCCCAAAATTCTGGCACGAAAAATCTAATATCCCGATTTTCCAAAAAGGCTATTGCAATAAAATTCAATTTTTTAACGACACACAAAGATCTGCCTCTGGATTTTTTCTCAATGGAGCAAAGGAGATATTCAAGGATAAAAATGTTCGCTACGCCTTTGCCCACGCCATGAATATGGAAAAGGTTCTGTCAAAAGTTTTGCGAAACGATGACTATCGGCTTGAGCAGATGTTTATGGGATACAATGAATACACACTCGACACAATCCGGGCCAGAAGATTTGATATTAAAAAAACAGCCCAATAGATGGAGACAGCCGGCTTTAAACGCGGGTCTGACGGAATTTGGGTACGGGGCAAACTCAGGTTTTCCGTAGAAGTCCTCTATTCCAAGGATGTGCTCACACGGAGATATGTGGTGCTAAAGGAAGAAGCAAAAAAAGCAGGTGTTGAACTTAAGTTAAAACTCATCGATTCTACTTCAAAATACAGGCAGGTACAGGAAAAAAACCACGAAGTAGCATCACTGGCCTTTAGTACATCGTTAAGACCTAGATTCTGGGAGCACTTTCATTCAATAAATGCAAACAAGCCTCAGACCAATAATATTACCAACACTGCTGACCCGGAGATGGATAAACTCATTAGTACTTACCGTAACTCAATAGATGTAAATGAACGCATTGAGCTTTCAAAAAAACTCCAGGCTAAAGTTCATGAGATTGCCTCCTTTGTACCAACCGTTATGGTTCCCTATGTTCGACACGGCTATTGGCGCTGGTTAAAGCTGCCCGACACACATGGAACAAAAAACACAAATAATCTTGGTGTCTCCCCCATGAATGGCAATGGCCTTTTTAAACCTTTTGAACCCTCTACTGGCGGTCTGTTCTGGATTGACAAGGCAGTAAAAAAAGAAACTCTTGCAGCCAAAAAGAAGGGAAAAACCTTTAAGCCTGTCACCATTATAGACACAACATACAAAATGGAGTCATTGAAATAGTTTTTACTTATTTCACAAGAAAATTTTAAACATTTTAAAATAAAAGTTAAAACAGAGACATACTGAAATTGAAAGAAATTCTTAAAATAGATGCTTTAAAAACATCATTTAAAACTGAAACCGGGCGAATAAATGCAGTTGATGGTGTGAGCCTGTCCCTGAAAAAAGGTGCTGTTCTGGGGCTTGTGGGGGAGTCTGGCTGTGGTAAAAGCGTTACTGCGCTTTCCATCATGCGCCTTCTGCCACAACCTTTCGGGCGAATCGAGTCCGGCAGCATCCTATTTGATGGCAAAGACTTAGCCACACTACCCTCAAGTGAAATGTTCAAAATCAGAGGCAGAAGAATTGCCATGATCTTTCAGGAGCCAATGACCGCACTTAATCCTGTACATAGAGTTGGCAACCAGATTGCCGAAGTATTCAGACTGCATTTTAACGAAATGAGCAAAAAAGAAATCAAGAACAAGTCAATTGAACTTCTTGAAAAAGTCGGCATCCCGGCACCTGAAAAAAGATTCAGGGAATACCCTCACCAGATTTCAGGCGGCATGAGGCAGCGTGTTATGATTGCCATGGCCCTGGCTGGAAAGCCGGATATTTTAATTGCAGATGAGCCAACAACAGCCCTTGACGTTACTATCCAAGCGCAGATTCTGCGGTTGATAAAGGAGCTTCAGCATGAGTATGGAATGTCGGTGATCTTTATTACCCATGATCCTGGAGTAATCGCCATGACATGCGATGATGTGGCGGTCATGTACGCCGGGCGAATCGCAGAAAACGCACCCGTTGACAAGCTTTTTTCAGAACCACGACACCCATATACAAAAGGGATTCTCTCATCCATCCCAAGACTCTCGAACAAAAGAAAGACACGCCTGCCCATCATTGAGGGCATGGTTCCGCCCCTGGATAATCTCCCAAAGGGGTGTCGCTTCAGGAATAGGTGCCCGGATGCTGAAGATGCCTGCATTGAAGAACCAGATGTAAGAGAAATCGCTGAAAACCACAGGGTGTCGTGCTTTGCGGTGTAATGCCTATATTGCTATGACTAACTATAAATAAGTAAAGTGAAAAAAATCGAAAGTAAAATAATGACTTCCACAAACCCCTTATTAAAGGTAGAAAATCTTAAAATGCATTTCCCTGTTTACAGCGGGGGGCTGTGGAAAAAAACATCAACTGTATTTGCCGTAGACGGGGTTTACTTTGAGGTCATGCCTGGAGAGACGCTGGGGCTTGTGGGTGAATCAGGCTGCGGAAAAACCACCGCAGGTCGTGCCATACTGAAGCTTTACAAACCCACATCAGGAAAAGTCGAATTTGATAATAAGGATATGGGAACACTCTCAAACAAAGAGCTTAGGGAAGTAAGGCGTGATTTGCAGATGATTTTCCAGGACCCCTTTGAATCCCTGAACCCCCGGCACACCATAGGCGGTATACTCACAGAGCCTTTTGAAATACATGGAGTCGGCAATCCCGATTCAAGGCAGGAACTGGCTGCAGAACTCCTCGACAGTGTGGGACTCAACCGGGATGCTTTGAATCGTTTTCCACATGAATTTTCAGGGGGTCAGCGACAGAGGATAGGCATTGCAAGAGCCATTGCCCTGAAACCAAAAATGATAATTTGTGATGAACCAGTCTCAGCCCTCGATGTTTCAATCCAGTCGCAAATCATCAACCTCCTGCTCGATTTTCAAGTTGAGATGTCCCTGTCATACCTTTTTATTACTCACGATCTTGCTGTAGTAAAGCATGTGTCTGATCATATTGCAGTCATGTATCTGGGGCATATTGTCGAGATTACCGATGCTGACACAATATATGACAGTCCGGCCCACCCCTACACCCAGGCCCTGATATCATCCATCCCAGTTCCTGACCCAACCCACAAATTCTCTGGAACAATCCTGAAGGGCGATATCCCCTCCCCTGTCAACCCGCCATCGGGGTGCGTGTTTCATACCCGCTGTCCTCATGCAAAGGATTTCTGCAAAAATGAAACTCCAAAATTAACGGATGTTTCCGGCACCTCCAACAACTCTCACCTTGCTGCATGTTTTAGAATGGGCGAAATTTAATTAAAAACAAAAAAACATTCTGGTCTTGACAAATGTGTTTAGCTGCTATACACTTAAAGACATGAAAAGATCAAAAGAACATATGAAGCTCCACAAAACATTTGAATCGATTATCAGCCTTTCATCAAAGCTTGAAAAAACACCACGTCCATATGGAACCGATGAACTGCTGACAAGCCCTGAGATTCATCTGATTGAAGCCACTGGCGACAGCAATGAGACCATGAGCGTAACCGATATTGCCCAGACCCTGGATGTCACTAAGGGTGCGGTTTCACAAAAGCTGAAACGCCTTGAAAAAAAAGGACTCTGCACAAAAGAACAGGACCCGGAAAATGCATCCCGTTCAATAGTTAAGCTGACATCAAAGGGAAAAACAGCATATTTTGCACACAAACACTGGCACGAAACCATGGATGGCGGTTTTATGGAGTACTTTGGGTCCTTAACAACGGAGCAGAACGAGTTTTTGCTTACTACGCTTGAAAAAATTGAAGATTTTATGAAACGGATACTATATTGAGGTATTTATAAAAATTGGAGTTTTTTTCCATATAGGGTATAGCTCCTAAACACTCAAGGCTCAAAAAAAGGAATCAAAGATGAGTAATCAATCAACACGAACAGTTTTAATTACTGGAGGAAGTTCAGGCATTGGGTTTGAAATGGCAAAACAGATGATTGCTGAAGAATCCACGGTTATTATTTGCGGTCGATCCCAGGAAAAACTTGATGATGCCAAAAAGAAAATACCCCAGTTGACTGCAATTCAATGCGATATAACCAATAAAGAATCCCGCAGAGAAATGTATGAGAAAATCTTTGATCAGTTTAATGATTTAAATATGTTAATCAACAACGCCGGGTTTGCAAACAGGTTTTCATTGACCAAGGTTGATGATCTGGAAACCATGATAACCGAAGAATGGCAGACAAACTACCTTGCCCCGGTAATGCTTGCAAAGGAATTATTGCCTGTGCTTATTCAAAACAAAGGCACAATCGTCAATATTACTTCTGGCCTTGCGTATGTTCCTCTATCGATTAAATCCAATTATTGCGCCACAAAAGCAGCCTTACACTCCATGACCCAAAGCATGAGGGTTCAACTGGCAAAACATGACATTAAGGTTGTGGAAATTTTCTTCCCTGCTGTTGATACTCCCTTTCAAAGGGGGCATAGCCCGGAAATCTCCATACAGGCGGATGAAGCAGCAGCAATTGCTTTAAAGGGCTTGAACAGCGGAAAAGAAGAAATTCGTGTAAAAAAAGCAGCCCTGCTCTATGCGATTAGCCGATTGATGCCAAATAAGGCTGTAAGTATAATAAATAAGACAGTGCCGGATAATGTTGAAGACCTGGTATGATTTTTTTAAATAACAGACAAACCTTCGTGATAACCTAAACATAAAAGCTTAGTTAAAAAAAAATTGGAGGCAAAAAATGACTAACAAAAATAAACAGGAAAATCATTCTCCACATGTATGCCCACATCGTTTCGGCTTTATACTTGATAACTGGCTGAGAAGGATATTCCAAAGCCCGAAAAAAGTAGCGGGCCCATTCATAAAACCAGGCGACACAGTAATAGATATTGGAAGCGGGCCTGGATACTTTACAATTGATATGGCAAAGATGGCAGGCAGGGACGGCAAGGTCATTGCCGTGGATCTT
>JAOZSB010000243.1 GCA_029939895.1 Desulfobacterales bacterium | reverse complement strand
ATGAGTGATATAGAATATGATGATACTGATGTTGAAGGAAAATTAATTTTTCTATTGGAACGAAACCGCCTTGCTGTGGCAGAGGATGTTCTAAGGCAAGCCCTTCCAAAGGACCCGGATAATACTTTTTTACTGTTTTGTTCCGCATATATTGATAATGAAAATGGAGATCATGAACTCGCTGAGAAAACCCTAAATGATGTACTCTTAATAGAGCCTGAAAATTCTGCGGTTAAGTCTCTTCTTGTGGAAATTTATATTGTACAGGAACGATTTTGTGAAGCTGAATTGCTTATCATTGAATTGATAAGAGAATTCCCAGAATCATCTGATTATTATGCAGAATATGCAAATTTAATGCTTTTTACCCTTAATCTTGATAAAGCTTTCAAGCTCTCCAGGGAAGCTATTCGACTTGATCCTGATAATATATCAGCTTTACAAACATCATTATTTTGCGAAATAGTTCAACATGACAGTAAGGAAGCGATGGAAAAAATCGGGGATTTGGTTAGTAAATATCCCGACACAGCTACAACGGCAATATCATTGACCCTGGTGTTAATGGAAAATTGTGAAAATCGAAAAGCACTAAGCATCATGCAGGAAGTTTTGCGCAATGATCCATCCAATGAAGATTATGTTGATATAATCAAAGAATTAAGGTTCCGCACACATCCAACAATGCTTCCAACGTTACCGATGATTAAAAATGGTTGGCACGTTTCAGCAGTATTATGGCTGACAATTGTTATTATTTATCATCTGTCAGATAAGTATTTGTCATCCGATACAACCTTAATTATTGCTTTATCCTGGCTTGGTTATGTTATTTACACATGGGTTTATCCCCCAATTTTAAGAAAGATAATGAAAGTATGATGAATACAAAATTAAATGAAATTGAAAGAAAACTGAGCAAAGATCCATTTAATTTGGATTTAAGGTTTGAATATGCAAGTGCACTTCTTGATAACTCTTCATGGCAGGAGGGATCAGAACAGTTTGGAATCCTTATTTCTCAAAATTACCAAAATTCAGCTGTTTATTCAGGAATCGCATTATGCTTGTATAACCTTGATCAAAAGGATGATGCTGTAAAACAGTATGCTAAGGCAGGTGCGTGTGATGATTTTAAACCTGTGGAAGAACTTGAGGAATTATTGTCTGGTGCAAAACCAATAGCAGGTAAAGGTTTTCAGGCTGTTGAAAGCATAATAAAAATTGTACCTGAAAATGTGCTTGAACTTTATCCTGAATCAGATGAAGCAATCGGTTTTAAAGATATTGCTGGAATGGATGCACTCAAAAAAACAGTTCGCCTGAAAATTGTTGAGCCATTTTTAAAACCGACTATTTTCGCAAAATTTAAAAAAAAGGCTGGTGGAGGAATATTGCTATACGGGCCTCCTGGTTGCGGAAAAACCATGATGGCTCGTGCAATTGCTACAGAATGTAATGCGTTTTATTTGTCCCTTGGAATAAGTGATGTTTTAAATATGTGGATTGGAGAAAGTGAAAGAAATCTGGCATCTTTGTTTGAAAAAGCAAGGGCGCAGAAACCAACAGTACTTTTTTTTGACGAACTTGATGCATTAGCATATTCCCGTTCAAAAGCGCAGTCTGAGCACAGCAGAACAGTTGTTAATGAATTTTTATCTCAACTTGATGGAATTGACAGCCAAAATGATCAAATTTTGATTTTATCGGCAACTAACATGCCGTGGGATGTGGATTCTGCTATGAAACGCCCAGGAAGATTCAGCCGACAAATATTTGTACCACCTCCAGATATTGTTGCAAGGGAAGAGATGTTTAAAATGAAATTAACCGATGTACCATGCGATGATATTAACCATAAAGCACTTGCAAATGTAACAATCAACTGCTCAGGTGCTGATATTGATGGAATTATTGACCTGGCAAAAGAATTTGTAATAGACGAAATAATTGAAGCTGGAACTGAAAGATCAATTCAGCATGAAGATATGCTCAAGGCCTGTAAGGGCTACCAGCCTTCAACTATTGAATGGCTTAAAACAGCACGAAATCTTGTTAAGTATGCTGGCGCTAATGATTCGTATGGCGAGGTTGAGGCATTTCTAAAAAAAATAAAATTTAAATAATTTAGTATTGTATGTGTTTATTCTACAACCTAAACTTTCTGCAATAGTTTAGGTTTTAATAAGTCTCCATTATTTTTATGTCAGTTCAGTGTTGCGCCATATTGAAAAAAGATAACTTGTTTTAAGGCTAAATGTTACGAAAGTTTATGCCGAAAATAATAATAACAAGTTTTTTTGCTTATTTCAAAACCAGACCTTTGGAATAAACAAAAACTAAAGCACCGTTAAAATTTTAAATTTATTGGGACTATATTGACAACAGTGGAACTTTTTACTTGACATTGTGTGTTACGGATATTAAAAATCAAGTAACTTAATTTAGAGGACTTTTTTCAAATGAAATTTAATATCGCCGACAGCCTACTTAGCATCATCCTTATTCTTGTGGTGGACATTATTGTCCTACCCAGGATTATGGGCAGGTAGCGGCGAATTTTTAATAAAATCACAAAAACCGTTACTTGCCCCGAAAAAAGGCTTGTAGCGGTTTTTTTATTTGGAAGTTTTTCTATAACCAGACCAGATGGATAAATTTTATAAAAAAGCTTTGACAAAAATATTTTTAGGAGAAAAAAATGAAAAGCGATTCCGCAAAAAAAGGAGTTGAACGGGCACCTCACAGGTCTTTGTTTAAGTCAATGGGTTACACCAACGAAGAAATTGAACGCCCCCTGGTGGGCATCGCAAATTCATACAATACAATTATTCCAGGGCATGTTAACCTTGATAAAATCACCGAGGCTGTTAAGGCCGGGATATATATGGCAGGCGGTACGCCTATCGAATTTGGTGTTATAGGTGTCTGCGACGGCATTGCAATGAATCACACTGGAATGAAATACTCCCTTGCCAGCCGTGAGCTTATTGCCGACTCCATAGAGATAATGGCTGTTGCCCACGCATTGGATGCCATGGTTATGATACCCAACTGCGATAAAATTGTGCCTGGAATGCTCATGGCTGCAGCAAGACTTGATCTTCCTACAGTAGTTATAAGCGGTGGGCCTATGCTTGCTGGTGAACATCCAGAGCGACCTGGTGAAAAAACCGATTTGATAACCGTTTTTGAATCAGTTGGTGCGGTGCTTGCCGGTAATATGACCGAAGAAGAACTGGAAATAATAGAAGACTCTGCCTGTCCTACATGCGGATCGTGCGCAGGAATGTTTACTGCAAATTCCATGAATTGCCTGACAGAAGCAATCGGCATGGGATTGCCGGGAAACGGTACTATTCCGGCAGTTATGGCTGCCCGCCTGCGTCTTGCAAAACAGGCTGGCATGAAAATTATGGAACTTCATGAAAAGGGTATCACTCCATCTCAAATCATGACAGAAGATGCCTTTAATAACGCCCTTGCAGTGGACATGGCGCTGGGTTGTTCCACCAATACAGTATTGCACCTGACTGCCCTTGCAAAGGAGTCTGGTGTGGATATTGATCTTAACCTGATAAATGAGGTTAGCGGAAAGACCCCGCATCTTTGCTCTTTAAGTCCTGGCGGGCCACATAGAATAGAAGACCTGAACAGGGCAGGGGGGATTCAGGCAGTATTGAAGGAGCTGTCCGACAACGGCCGGATAAACGGTGGATGTATGACTGTCACAGGAAAGAGTGTGGCTGAAAATATTGAGAAAAAAAGAATCATTGATGACAATATAATAAGGAAATTTGATAACCCATATCATGAGCAGGGGGGACTTGCGGTGCTTTTCGGAACTCTGGCACCAAAAGGCTGTGTGGTCAAGCAGAGTGCTGTTCTGCCGGAAATGTTGAAGCACGAAGGCCCGGCAAGGGTGTTTAATTCTGAAGAAGAAGCAGTCGATGCAATCAGGGATTCAAAGATTGTACCTGGCGATGTTATTGTCATTCGCTGTGAAGGCCCAATGGGTGGGCCGGGAATGCGGGAAATGCTGACACCTACTTCCGCAATTGCAGGTATGAAGCTTGATGACAGCGTAGCACTTATTACGGACGGAAGATTTTCCGGCGGCACAAGGGGAGCCTCCATAGGGCATGTGTCCCCGGAAGCCATGCAGGGCGGGCCGATAGCTATTGTTGAAGAAGGCGATATCATTGCTATCGACATCCCGAACAAAAAAATTGATCTTGTGGTAGCAGAGGGCGTGATTCAAAAACGTATGGAAAACTTGATCCTGCCGGAGCCGAAAATTACAAAGGGCTACATGGCCCGCTATGCGAAGCTTGTTTCATCGGCAGACGAGGGATCAATTGTAAAATAGATTTTGATTATTTGCTAAATTAACTATCAGGGCCGCAAAGCAAATAATTTTAAATATAATAAAGACACAAATAATAAGAAAAAAGGGAAACGACTATGGAAATGACAGGCGCACAGATTATGATGAAGATGTTGAATGATGAGGGTGTCGATACCATTTTCGGTTATCCAGGTGGTGCGGTAATTGACATTTATGACGAGCTTGAGCGGACTGATATTCGCCACATACTCGTCCGTCAAGAGCAGTGTGCAGTCCATGCAGCAGACGGATACTCAAGGGCCGCAGGAAAGACCGGAGTTGCTCTTGTTACCTCAGGGCCGGGTGCAACCAACACCGTAACCGGAATTGCTTCTGCTTATACTGATTCCATACCTGTGGTGGTTTTTACAGGTCAGGTGCCGACTCCGCTTATTGGCAATGATGCATTTCAGGAAGTCGATATTGTTGGGATAACAAGGCCATGTACCAAGCATAACTACCTGGTGCAGAGGACTGAGGATCTTGCTCAAATAATAAAAGAAGCTTTTTTTATAGCCAGATCTGGTAGGCCTGGCCCGGTATTGATAGATCTGCCAAAGGACGTTGTGGGCAAAAAGATAAAATTTGTTGAGCCGGATAATGTTTCTCTCAAGTCATACAAACCGACTTATAATCCTAATATGAAACAGCTTGCAAGGGTAGTGAGTCACATAAAAAAAGCAAAAAGGCCGATGATCTTTGCGGGCGGTGGCGTTATACTTTCAAAGGCTTCTGAAGAACTGAGGGAGCTGGCACGGAAGACGGTTTCACCGGTGACGATGTCCTTGATGGGGCTGGGCGCATTTCCAGGAACTGATCCCATGTCCATGGGTATGCTGGGGATGCACGGCACGTACAGAGCAAATATGGCAACCGGCAGATGTGATCTTATGATTGCAATAGGTGTGCGGTTTGATGACAGGGTGACGGGAAAGACCGATGTTTTTGCAGAGCAGGCCGATGTGATACACATTGACATTGATCCGACATCAATTCATAAAAATGTTGAAGTAAAGATTCCCGTTGTAGGTGATTGCAAAATAACTCTCAAGGCTTTAAACAAGCTTCTTGACGAAGCTGATTTAGGAGACCTTGATAAAAAGCGGGTTCCGTGGTTGCAGGAAATAAAGATATGGAGGGATGCTAACCCTCTTGCCTATTGTCAGGAAGATACAATAAAGCCCCAGTATGTAGTTGAGAAACTTTTTGAGATTACCGAGGGTAAGGCGATAATAACAACGGAGGTTGGTCAGAATCAGATGTGGGCTGCCCAGTATTATCACTTTGATGAGCCTAATAATTTTATTTCGTCTGGTGGCCTTGGAACGATGGGGTTTGGTTTGCCAGCAGCTATTGGTGCCCAGATTGCCTGTCCAGACAGGCTGGTTGTCGATATTGCCGGAGACGGTTCTATACAGATGAACATTCAGGAGATGATGACGGCGGTTCAGAGCGGCCTTCCTGTTAAAATCGTGATCTTAAACAATGGCTATCTGGGAATGGTTCGGCAATGGCAGGAGCTGTTTTATGACAAACGTTATAGTTCTACCAACATGGATTTTGCACCAGACTTTGTGAAACTTGCCGAGGCATATGGTGCAGTTGGTTTGCGGGCGAATACACCAGAAGAAGTTGAGCCGATATTAAAAAAAGGGCTTGCCATAGACAAACCTGTAATCATGGAGTTTAAAGTGGAAAAAGAGGAGTGCGTTTATCCCATGGTGCCAGCAGGAGCCCCAATAACCGAAATGCTTCTCGTTTAAGCTGAAAGAGAGAATTTATCATGAATGATGAAAGACATGTAATCTCGGTTCTGGTGGATAACAAGCCAGGAGTTCTATCCAGAATATCGGGTCTGTTTTCAGGCCGAGGCTACAATATTGACAGCCTGTGCGTTGCTGAAACACTGGATAATCAACTTTCCAGAATAACAATAACCACCCACGGAGATGCTGGAATAGTCGAGCAGATAACAAAGCAGCTTCATAAGCTGATAAATGTTGTCAAGGTGCACGATTTTACGGGGACCAAGTTTATACAGCGCGAAACCGCCTTGATTAAAGTAACAGCAAAGCCGGAGTTCCGGGCCGAGATTTTAAGAATAGCCGATATTTTTAATTGCAGGGTGGTTAATGTGGGCAAGAATGTTTACACATTAGAGGTGACAGGCGATGACGATAAGCTTGTCTCAGTTATAAGCCTTCTCAAGCCAATGGGCATCAAAGAAATTGCAAGAACTGGTGCAATAGCCCTTGGCAGGGATCCAAAGTAAAGTATTGCCATGGACAGTTTTGATGGGCAATGAATGAAATATGTTGACGTGGGAATTTAATTTTTCATTGAACTTATTTTTGAATAGAATTTTTTTAATTTATAAATGGAAATCAGTAGTGTCCCGTTTAACTTTTTAGAATAGCACCCAACGTGCTGTAA
>JAOZSB010000242.1 GCA_029939895.1 Desulfobacterales bacterium | reverse complement strand
ACCACGGGTATTAAAAATGGTCTTGCCTTGCTCACCACCCACATGGGCGAAGTTGGTGATGGTGATCTTTCAGCAACACATGAAATTGCATCCCAGGATGAAATCGGTGTTGCACGAAAAGAATTCAGTGCGTTCACAGCAAGGCTCAAGGAGTTGATTGCTTCCATACAGGACAATGCAGTAACGCTTAACTCTTCTTCGACAAATCTATCCGATGTCGCTGGAAGATTGCACGGCGATTCAGAAGCCCTGAGCAACATGTCTCAAACCGTGACAGCCGGTGCTGACGAGATGAGTGTTGGAATGCAGACGGTTGAGGGAGCAATAGACCAGGTAACCTCAAACGTGACAATGGTTGCTTCTGCCTCTGAAGAGATGTCGGCAACAATAGATGAGATTGCTCAAAACTCTGAAAACGCACGGGGGATAACCCAGGGTGCTGTTACTCAGTCACGGGAAGCAATTAAAAGTGTTGACGAACTTGGTATTTCAGCAGAGGCAATAGGCAAGGTGACCGAGACCATCAACGAAATTTCCGAGCAGACAAACCTCCTTGCCCTGAATGCTACAATTGAGGCGGCCCGTGCCGGAGATGCTGGAAAGGGATTTGCTGTTGTTGCAAATGAGATCAAGGAGCTTGCCCGCCAGACAGCAGATGCAACAAAGGATATTAAGCTGCAAATTGAAGGGATTCAAGGGTCTACTGAGAGTACCGTCAAGGTCATGAACGGCATCTCGCAGGTAATCAACGAAATAAACGACATAGTCGCCACAATCGCATCGGCGGTTGAAGAGCAGTCTGCTACATCCAGGGAAATTTCAGTAAACGTGGCAGAAGCCTCCGATGGTGTTAACTCAATAGGAGATAATATCAGGCAGAGTGCCAGTGTTTCCCAGGAAATTTCTGGCCAGATAAATGAACTTAGCGCTTCAGCCAGTCAGATAACCGAAAGCGGGCAGACTGTGAACGTAAGTTCAGACGAGCTTTCCATCCTGGCTGCGGAGCTTGAGAGGCTGATATCCTGGTTCAAGATATAACAGCTTGATTGACATGGTTTAAAGTAATAAGAAGTATCGTAAAGGTGTGAAGGGGCGGCTGTTAAAGCCGCCTTTTCTCATAGAGTATTAAATACTGCACATCTGCAATTCCAATTTATAGGAAAATATCTTTGAGAGATCATTTTTTGAGCTTGACTTCTTGCATTGAAGTTTCTATTGTGTTATAAATGATTTATATCTATTTTAGGGTCATTTGTAGAAAAAAATGTATTTTTTGATTTTGGTTTAAAAAGAAACTTTGATTGTAACAATAAAAGGCTGCAAAACTTAGTACAAGCCTGGTAGCCTTGGAAAGGTTTTTACAAGTATGTTCATTATAGGATATTTTCTTCAGGCGCTCGGAACAGTTCTTGGGTATGTTATTCAAATTTATATATATATTATCGTAGCCCGTGCCATACTGTCATGGGTAAGCCCAGACCCGTTTAATCCCATTGTGCGCTTTATCACAAATGTAACCGACCCGGTTTTGATACCCCTTAGAAGAAAACTTCCCCTTTTTGTCGGGGGCATAGATTTTTCACCAATAGTTCTTATTCTGGGTTTACTTTTTTTGCAGATTTTTGTGGTGCAAAGTTTGATGAGGATTGCAGCAGGGCTTGTAGTTTAGTTGGCGCAATAATAGACAGTTATAGCCATACGGTGCATTAAGAAAGTACTGTATGATGCCAAAAAATAAGTAAAGAGGAGGCGGCATGAAACTATCTCCCAAAGAAGTGCAGCAGCAGCAATTCAAAGTGAAGTTCAGGGGCTTTGATGCACGGGAAGTAGATGGTTTTCTTGAAAGAGTAGCAGATTCTTACAAGGAAGCATCTGACGAGCGGGACGAGCTGAAAAAAGAAGTAAGAAGGCTGAAGCTCGAAAGCCAGGGCTACAAAGAGCGAGAAGAAAGCTTTAAAAGAGCCATGCTCAATTCCCAAAAAGTTGTTGAGCAGATGAAGGAAAACGCAAAAAAAAGTGCGGAACTAACCATTGCTGAAGCAGAAGTAAAAGCAGAGAAAATTTTGAACCAGGCCTATAATCGACTGGCCCGGATACACGACGACATCGCAGAACTCAAGCGCCAGAGGATGCAGATTGAAGTCCAGATCCGCTCTATTCTTGAAGCTCACACCAAGCTTCTGGAAATGGGACAGGCAGAATCAAAGGAAATGGACGAATCAGACTCTAAGGTTAAACTTTTGCAGCAAAAAAGTTCATAAGAGTCAGGGGTAAAGCATCTTTCTGGAAGTCTGATGTGACTCAGCTGGCGATCAAAAGCCAGACAGTTTTGCATGAAAGAAACCCTAAATATTTACAATTTTTTCATATTTTGTTGTGGGCAGAAAAATAGCACATGAAAAGTCTGCCCCAGGCAGTTTGTATTGAAAAAATTCATAACATATTCATGAGTATTAAAGGTTTTGGCTGCTCTATGCTTAAATCTGATTGAACCCTTTTGTTAAAACAGGATGAAACTGGCATATAATAATCTCATAATAACTATTATAGAAGGGGCTTACCATGGCAAAAATTGATGCTTTTTTCAAGTTGATGAACGAACAGGGTGCATCGGATTTACACCTTGTTTCAGGACAGGCACCTGCTCTGAGAATTCGGGGAGAAATCGAAAGAATCAAATACAAGGAACTTGATAATGACAGTCTGCGCGGGATGCTTTATGAAATTGCCCCGGAAGAAAAAATCAAGGTATTTGAAGAGACTGGCGATGTCGATTTTGGTTACGAAATTCCAGGGCTTGCCAGGTACAGAGCAAACTTTTTCAGCCAGAAATACGGGGTTGCAGCAGTTTTTAGAGAAATCCCGGCAACTATCCTCACATCCGAACAATTGGGGCTTCCGCCTGTAATCTCAAAGCTGGCATCCCTTCCCAGGGGGCTGGTTCTTGTTACGGGCCCAACTGGATCTGGTAAATCAACCACCCTTGCTGCTATTATTGATGAAGCCAACAAAACCAGGAAAGACCACATCCTGACAATTGAGGACCCTGTTGAATTTGTGCACCAGAGCCATAGCTGCATTGTTAACCACAGGGAAGTCGGCCTTCACACCAGGACTTTTACTTCTGCACTTCGTGGTGCACTTCGTGAAGATCCAGATATCATACTTGTTGGTGAAATGAGGGATCTTGAAACCATATCACTTGCAATTGAAGCTGCATCAACAGGCCATCTTGTTTTTGGAACCCTCCATACTTCAAGTGCGCCAAAAACAGTTGACCGTGTTATCGAAGTTTTCCCTTCAAGCGAGCAGGAGCAGATCAGATCAACACTTTCCGATGGTCTCAGGGCGGTTATCGCCCAGGTACTGTTTAAAAGAATCGACAAAAAGGGCAGATGCTGCGCTCTGGAGATTCTTATTGCTACGCCTGCTGTGCGTAACCTTATTCGTGAAGGCAAGACCCATCAGCTTCCATCAATGCTCCAGACGGGTAAGAAATATGGAATGCAGCTCCTTGATGATGCAGTAATGGAACTCTACAACAAGGGCTGGATCAGTGGTGAAGAAGCGTATGCAAAGGCAAACGACAAGGGCAAGTTCAGACCTCTGCTCAAATCACCGCCAACGGATTTTACAGACGCATAAAATATGTTGCATAAAATATGCAGTATAAAATAAATCGCATAAATAATGATGCAAATAATCATGCAATAAAAGTAAAGAGGTGAGCAGATGAGAAAACAGGAAGTAGATCATATCCTGGCCAGGATGCTCGACTCCCACAGCAATGTTTCTGATTTGAACATTACAGTGGGCAAGCCCTTCCAGGTGGAAAGTTCTGGTAATCTTACAGGGGTGGACTTTGAACCTAATTTTCACGCTTTAACACCATTTCAAACAGAGATTTTCAGCCTCAACCTCGTTAACCAGGACAGGCGGCTGACTGAAACCCTCCTTGATGAAGGCTCCTGCGATAGTTCTTACGCACTCGCCGGCAAGGCGCGCTTCAGGGTGAATATCTTTTCACAATCAAGCAACTACTCGGTTGTGCTAAGAAAGCTTGAAACAAAAATCCCCACCATTGACGAATTGAATCTTCCCTCTCCATTTTTAAAAATGGCCGAGGAAAAAAACGGCATCATTTTCGTAACCGGTTCAACAGGCTCTGGTAAGTCAACATCTCTTGCCGCAGTCCTTAACCATATAAACGAGACCAAGTCCTGCCACGTTGTAACCCTGGAGGATCCGGTTGAGTATGAACATCCCCATAAGCTGTCAACCTTTAATCAGAGGGAGATGGGAACCGACTTTGATACATTTGCAAGCGGCCTGCGTGCAGCTCTCCGGCAGGCTCCAAAGGTTATACTCGTTGGTGAAATGAGGGACAGGGAGACCGTTGAAATCGGGCTTTCTGCTGCTGAAACCGGCCATCTTGTTGTTTCCACACTCCATACCAATGATGCTGGTCAGACCATCAACCGTATTCTTGGTATGTTTAATTCCGAGGAGGAAAACCAGATCAGGATACGCCTTGCCGACACAGTACGATGGATCGTATGCCAGAGGCTGCTTCCAAAAGTAGGAGGCGGCAGGGTTGCGGCCTTTGAAATCATGGGAACCAACCTCCGAATCAAGGACACCATCTTAAACGGTGAGTCCGAGGGCAAGACCTATTTTGAAATCATCCGTGATGGTGCTGCCTTTGGAATGTGTACCTTTGACGATTATATTGTTGATCGTTACAAGGAAGGCGTAATCACCGAAGATACGGCAATGGCATACGGCACCAGAAAGGCTGTCATTGGCAGGGGGCTGGACTCGGTAAAAAGCTCAAGGGGCCAGAAAACCACTGACATTGAAAACCTTGAACTCGACATGAACTATGACGGGTAATTTTTTGGCTGATGGAGGTTTTCTTTATATTAGTTTTTAGCTTATTTCATAATCAGACATAAAAATATTAAGGAACTGAAATGGACATTACATGCGAGAAATGCAGTGCTCAATTTAAGATACAGGGCCACAAAATACCAGAGGGCAAAACCGCATCCCTCAAATGCCCCAAATGCAAAACAAAGATAAGTGTAATAGGCGGCAAGGGGCAGGTTATGGAAAATTCACCTCCGCCAGCCGAGGAACCCCCCCCGGAAGAAGCCGCACCAGCTCCCAAACCAGAGCAAACCGAAGAGCAGAAAAGGGTACTTGAAATACAAAAGGCCAAGGATGCAGTTCTTGAAGAGGCAGGTTTTGAGGAAGTTGATTCCGATGACTACGATGCAGAGGACAAGCCCTTTGACTTTGTGGAAGAAGATGGCAAAACAGCCCTGATATGCGAGGCAGACCCGGATAATCTGGCTATAATTCAACAGGCATTGAAGGGGCTTGATTACCATGCTGTAATTGCGCCGGATGCTCGTGACGCACTCAAAAAAATGCGCTTTCACGTATTTGAACTGGCCATAGTAAACGAGGATTTTTTCACCAACGATCCAGACAGGAACGGTGTGCTGATCTACCTCGAACGCCTGCAAATGACCGTGCGCCGAAAAATGTTCGTGGCCCTCATTTCCAGCCGCTTCAGAACCAACGACAATATGATGGCCTTTAACAAAAGCGTAAATATCATCATTAACAGCAGCAATATTAGTGAAATCGGAAAAATAGTAAAAAGAGGCATGACCGACAATGAAATGTTCTATCGTGTCTACAAGGAAACAATGACGAAATTCGGCAAGCTGTAAGTCAACAGGATATTAGTAATTAAAAGGGGAACCGATGTTTACGGTTTCCCTTTTGCTGTTTTTTGTGCCAAAAAATGACACAGTTGCTCAAGTTTCAGGGCATTGGTTAAAACTTTATCAATGCCGCCATGCCACAGCCATGAAAGCGTACTGCAATACTGCTGTTTGTGCCTAAAAGATTTTCATTCAAGTAAGTCTTTTTAATTAACATTATTAGCGTTGAATCAAAGGATGGAGGATCAAAAGCTTCGGTTTCATCAATGCCATAATTGCGTTTGACTTTTCCGATTATTAAGAAGGAAGAACGCATTTCTGTGAGAGGTGCTCCATAAACAAAATTATCATTATGGGTTTCCCAGATGTTACCTGTAATGAAAGTAAAATAAGTTTTCAGGGCTGGATGTGCATGGGCCGCAGGAGGAATGCTATGGTTGGAAGTTGTTGCTGATTCAACTGTTTTTGTTGCATTGTTATTTTCATATTCAAGATAGTTAACATCCCCGGCATGGATAATTTCTTGAGTGGCATTGCCTGTGTCGACCTTTGTGGAACCGCCATAGGCAGACTGGGTCGTTAATAGAAAAGTAGCAAAAATAAACGAATTCAGTAAGATTCTTTGCATAATTGCCCCCTCTCTTCATGAATATGAAGCTAAAAGTTTACATTTTAAACCCCCCTTACAAATAGTTAATAAAATAGTTCCCATTGGATAAAAAAATTTCTTAAAAATTAAATAATGCAACTACCGGGCCACATGCCTGGAAAGATGCATATATTTTTTCTAACCAACCTGAATTTAATAACATCTCCAGGGAAGTGAAAAAAGCCCCTGCCAGGCCATGTCATAAAAAATAGAATGAATTGTGTAACTTGAATTACAGCAATGAAGCTCACATGCCTGTATGACCTTTTGCAGAGTTATTCAATATGCTCTCATTTTCAGGCTCATTGCAGGGGGCAGGGAGACCGTGGATTACTGACGGGCAGCAGTTTTTCTAAACTCCCGCGGGGTCATGCCGTACATCTTTTTAAATGAGTTTGAAAAATGTGACTGGTCAGAAAAATTTAACATATAGGTT
>JAOZSB010000241.1 GCA_029939895.1 Desulfobacterales bacterium | reverse complement strand
ATTTTATATAATTCTTTTACGTTTGCCTGTTTTGCTTCTGGCTTACTTTCTGGATTATTTTTTTGCAGTAATTCATGCCTGGGATTTTTCTTACGCATTTCCAGTTCAAGGAGTAATTCCTTTGATGGTGCATAGTCCGGGTTGAACCAGAGACTGCGTTTAAGCATTGTTATTGCCGGCACAATAGCACCCATCCTGACAAGAGCCCTGGCGTACTGATCACAAAGTCCCCATAGGACTTTTCTTCCATCAAAATGCTCAACCATTGTCCGGGCGCAGATAAGTGCATAATGCGGGCTGTCAATCACGTGGGAACAATACCCCTGTGACAGATACCGCCCGTTATGCGGATCAGCCTCAATTGCTTTTCTTATGCAGTAGTTCTGATGTTTCTTTGTCTTTGTTTTTGAGGCCTTTGCCCACCAGTAAAGCCCGACCAGCCGGGGCTTCACAACACTGTAAACAACTCCGGCAATAACACTGACAAGCACCCACTTGCCCAATGTGTGGTTAAGCCCGCTGGTAATATCTCCCCCGAAACCAAAGGTAACTGCCAGTGAACTCATTTCGTCCTTTGCTGCAAGACTGCCGGCTATTGCAAAAAATGCTGCTCCTGTATGTGCTTCACGCAGGGGGAAAAAAAATATGGAATGGATCAGCACTGCCACCAGACCTGCTGCCAGGCTCTTCTCAAGCCCCCCTGAAACCCCAAATGTTTCCCAGTCAAATATTGGAAGTGAAAACAAAAAAAACAAAAACAGTGCAAGACCGATTAGCCCACCCTCAAAGGCTGTCTCAAGGAACTCGTTGTGAACCCTGTGAGTGGTCGGCATGGGAAGTTGGTGCTTTTTCCAGAACCCTGGAAACTGCTTCATGATCCGGGCTGCTCCCTCAAACTGCTCACGCCTGTATGTTCCTGGGCCCCATCCAAAAAATGGTTTTCGGACAATCAGCACCAGGCACGTGATATACATCCCGATCCTTTCCCGTATTGATGAAATGGACTGCTTCCATTTTTTTCCGAAACAATAAAAATGGCATTACAAATACCAGCCCTGTACACACTGTGCCGGGCCCTGCCTGTGCCAGGCTGAAGCAATACAGACACAGCCCAAAAAATAGCCCTGTCAGCGCACCTCTGGATCTACTGAACCCAAGGGCTGCACCGCATAATATTGTGACCGGAAAAAAAAGCATGGAAAAGTTCATCGAAAGCCAGAGACCGCAGAAAACACTGAGGTTCAGATGACCGGCACTGTGATTCGAATTCTTTAAAAGTCCCTGGGGTTTATTTTTTTTGTATCTCTGGATAATTATCATTACTGCTGAAACCACGCCTGGAATCAATACCATCGCTGCGATATATGGCAGATCAACACTGCCTGCGACAAAAAAAATGCAGCCCAGACCGAGCCAGTAAAGAAAATCAAAAAGACTCTGCCTGAAGCATTTTGACCAGGCACAAGCTGCCCCCATATACATCAGAAATACTGCAAGGCTGATTCCTGCACTTCCAATGTGCAATAAGTTTTCGCCCATAAGGAACCACACCATATATAAACCTGCTGCCAGCACCAGTATCAATGTCCGGAAATTCTCCATTGACCAGTTTCGAATAAATGGCAGTATTGCTACGCAAAATGTTATGAAAAGTAAGTCCACGTCTGATGATTCCCATTTTCATTATATAATTGTTGTTGCCAGGCCCGATTTATAAAGGCTATTGCAGGGAGAGGAGTAATCCTCCCCCTGGTTATGGTTAATAATTATCCTGATTGATTTTTTGAGATTTACTCAAATTACTGCATCAATCAGGAAAGGGCTGCCACGGTGACATCTCCGTCTCCGCTTTCATCCAGGGCATTTTGTACTACATATACGTCAACGTCCATGGATGCGGAAACTCCGGTGCTGGTGACTGCGATTACAAGATCCTTTTCACGCAAGGGAACCTGCTCATCGTCAATTGCCGAATCAAAATACCCGTCTGCTGCCACTGTGGCTGCTGCATCGGCAGTGTTGTACAGGTAAAGGCTTTGATCGCCATTTGAAAAAAGGCAGTGCATTTTTGTTGCATCGAAACTCATATCATTAGTCCTTTCTTGGTTATTTGGTCTTTACTTTTTTGTTCTTTTTCTGGCCTTATATTATTGGTTATTGCATTAGCCCTATTGACATCGGCCTGCTGTGAAGCAGCCCGTATCTCTTAGCTTATAGCGGCATCGTCATCGCAGGCGATTTCGATTACGCCGTCGCTGTCGATAAGGCAGGCTCCGGCAGACATCATGGTGTCCACAAAGAATGCTGCCTCTGGGCCGTTCCAGGTTATATCCACTTTAATATCCATGCCCTCGGCAAGCCCGATACCAGCCTTGTGGTAAAGGAAACAGCTTCTTGTTCCAGAGCCAAGGGGCAGGCCAGTGTGCATCAGCCACATGATATTGAGCCATCTTTTGGCTTGTACACCCTTGAGCCACGGCAGTGATTCCTTGCCAACATAGTCAGAGCTTGCAAATTCCTGGATTGCGAGCAGCTCGTTCCACTGATGCGCGCCTACGATGCCGTAACGCTCACCATCATCGGGTACGTCGCTGTTGTTCAGGGTTTCAAATGCTGTCAGTATCTTGGCCTTTGTCAGGCCTGCTGATCCCTCGGCAACGAGGTTGGTTGTAGTGTCAAGTTTTTCAATGATGAGTGCGTCAATCTTTCTGCCCAATGCGGCAGAGCCTGTTTTTGCCTGAACCTGACGCTCATCGTGATTAACCTTGAGTTCATCGAGTTTGTCCACCCAGTCGCCTGCATAGAAATCTGTGAGTGTGCAATCAACGTAGGAGTGGGATGCATTCATAACCGGTACACGTCCATGCCTGGTTTTTGTGCTTGCTTCGCCCCTTCCCATTCTCTTGAACCTGTCGGTCTTGCCTTTTACATTTGATTTGAGCCTTACTGTGTTCCGCAGCTTTGATCCGCACTGTTGGTAGTCAAGTTTTACTTCGGATTCAAACTGGGTCTCAAAGGCCTGTTCTACTGTTGTACTCATTTGTTTAAGCCTCCTTTTAAAAGGTTGATTCATATGGTCAAAAATTGACCGGTTTTTGATTTACGGCGATCACAAACAACCGCCATGATTACCGGTTATCCCGCTTGGGAAGGCGTTCGGTTGTCCTTGAAATGGGCCGGGACTTCTTTTCGGGGCCGGGGCGCAACACCCCTGACGCGATACTATTCATCGTTAAGGGTGATTTCGACTTCCTCAACTTCAAAGTGATCACAGTCCACAAACTCATTTTCAGGCACAAGCATCAACTCGTCGATAACGTCGTCAATCTCATCTGCCCCATAGGTCGTGTTAACCGTCATTGTGATCTCATAGGTGAATTCATCCATTTTAATCTCCTTGTTAAATTTGATTTGTTGTCGAAGCTTTTTCGTGAAATTTTCAAAAATTGCTTCAAAGCATAAGTAAAAAAAATCCTCGCCAAAGTTGAACAAATCATAGCACGGGGTTTTTGGGCTGGAATAAACCGGACGAAAATGGAATCATAAGAGGAACAAAACATGACTAACTTTTCTATTGACACACCCTTTTGGAGACCAGTTTTTTTGAGTTAAATTTCTCTGGCAGGGGCGTGTTACAGGCCCATTACATAAAGGCAGGCCGCAAATGGAATACAAATAACAGTAATCCAAAAGGAAACCGAAAAGGCATTGTGATATGCGGCAATATCTGCTAAGTGATGATATACGTTCCAAAATATGTTATAAAAACCTGTTATAAAACCAGTTTTTACAATCTGACAGAATCGCCTGAACTCAGGTGCCTATAGATTTTCTTCTATTCTGTTTCAGATTATTATAGCTGGTTATAAAAATACGGGGATCATGCAAAATTTCAGAACAGGAGAAATTTATGTCTACAGCAGCAGTAGAAAAAGCTCAAACAGAAACCAGCAGTGCAAATAAGTATGAATATTTGACCTATAGCTCAGAAAAAACGACCCAGGAGGGGGAACAGCTTCCAAAGTTTTTTGAGCCATCCGAACGCATATCAGGTATCAAGGCTGACCTGTTTGCAGAAGACTGCTCAATCTGCCTGGAACGGCCATTGTTGATGGAGCAGTTTTTCAAATCACCACCTGGTCGGCATGCTAAAAAAAGTGAGCATTTTCTTGTAAAAAGGGCCATGTCTCTGGCATATGTTTTTTCCAACAGAAAACCGCAGATCTACACGGGTGAGCTGATTGTCGGGAATATGACATCAAAGCGCATCGCTGCAAATTACTACCAGGAAGGGGTTTCCGTAAATATTCTTTCTGACCTGAACCAGCTTGAAACAAGAAGTGTTCCCCTGATACTGACTTCAAAGGAAAAGGCCCAGATTGTCCGGCTGGCTGCAACAAATTTTTTGTCGAGCGTTGTCAGCCGAACCTTTGCAAAACCCTGGAGAACGCCATATTTTTTTAACGGCATAATTTCCCCAAAGCGGTATTTTGTCACCGAGGAAACAGGGATTTCTCACCAGATCGGCGGATACTGGAACGTTGTTAAATATGGTTTAAGGCGGGTGGATGAAATTTCAGTCAGGCATCTTGAAACTGGAAAATCCGATGATGGTGTGGCATTAACCGAAGATCAGGTGGCGTTTTATACAGCAGGCAGGGTCATAGTAAAGGGCATCAGGGATATGGCTGAAAACCTCGCTGAAGAAGCAGAGGAAAAAGCCAAAGATCCAGGCATTTCATCGGATCGAAAACAAGAGCTGAATCAAATTGCAGAGGTCTGCCGCAGGGTTCCCTATGAGCCTGCCCGCACGCTTCAGGAAGGATTGCAGGCCTGCTGGTTTATTCATGTTGCCTTGAATATCGAAGACTATGAACAGGGCATATCCTTTGGCCGCATAGATCAAATCCTGTATCCCCTTTATTTAAAAGACATTCAGGAGGGAGTACTTACCCATGAAAAGGCAACCGAGGTTATTGCCAGTTTTCAGCTAAAGGCATGTGAAACCATTCCGCTTTATAATAATGTTATAGACAAGTTTTTCAAGGGCAACACCGTGGGCCAGGGCATAACCCTTGGGGGAACAGACACCCAGGGCAATGACGTAACCAATGAGCTGTCCGGCCTGTTTTTAGATGCCTTTGCTCAAATCCGAACCAGGGAACCCAATATCCACGCCCGGATTCATGATAATACTCCAGAGTGGTTTCTGGATCGGTGTGTTGAGCTTTTGCAGCTTGACTGCGGATCACCCTCTTTATTCGGCGATACTGCAATTATCAGGGCGCTTGAAAAAACAGGCATGAAAAAAGAAGATGCACTTGATTATGCAGTAATAGGCTGCGTGGAACTTGGGAGCCAGGGAAGAACTTATCATTCCTCTGATGCTGCACTTTTTAACCTGCCAATCCATATTGAACTTGCATTAAATCAAGGCAGGCAGTTTGCTGCAAATGCTATTGAAAAAATCGACCGCATGGGTGCTGCAACCATGCCGATACGGGTAATGACCTGCTTTGACGATATTGTCACTGCCTATCGTGAACAGATAAAGCACTCTGTGGATGAAGCAGTAAAGGTGACTAAATGGATAGAGCGTGTCCACCGGGTTCACAGAACCTCTCCTGTTAACTCGATTATCACGGAAGGGTGCCTTGAAAAGGGTAAGGATGTTACATGGGGCGGTGCGGTTTACGACTATACTTCTTTCCAGGGAACTGGAATGGCTGATGCCGGGGATTCACTGCTGGCAATCAACAAACTGGTTTATGAAGATCAGCGATACACCCTTGCAGAGTTTGTTGAAATAATGAAAAATAACTATGAGGGTCATGAAGCCCTGCGTGTAGAGCTTGCCACAAAATTTCCAAAATATGGAAATGGAAACCCCGAAGCCGACAAAATGGCGCAGATTGCCATTGACGCATTTACCGATGCTGTCTGCTCCCACAGAAACTCCAGGGGCGGCAAATATCTTGTTGGAGTATATTCCATGACCACCAACGTTGCCTACGGTGAAATCACTGGTGCGCTGCCAAATGGACGGCTTGCGGGCGCACCCTTATCCAACGGGATTGCCCCCTCCAATGGCGCAGACCGTAACGGCCCGACTGCATTACTTCGCTCGGCAGCATCACTTGACAACTCAATGTGGGCAAACGGCTGCAATCTCAACTTTAAGCTGGATAAAAAAATGGTGGGCGGCAAGGTCGGAAAAATGGTCATGTCCTCTCTTTTTAAATCATACTTAATAGATCAGCAGGGAATGCAAACCCAGATAAATGTACTTGATGCGGAAGTGCTGAAAAAAGCAAAGGAAGACCCAATGGCCTTTCCGGGTCTCCTGGTCAGGGTTGCAGGGTATTGCGCATATTTTAAAGACCTTGACCCTGATACACAGGATGAAATTATCGCCAGAACAGCACACGGGATACAGTAATGACGACAATAACTACAGAGCCTGATTCGGACAATATAAACCCGTTGTTTTTTTCGATTCAAAATTTTTGCCTTCAGGATGGGCCAGGCATCCGCAGTATAGTTTTTTTTAAAGGATGCCCCCTCAGATGCGTCTGGTGCCACAACCCGGAATCGTGGAGCAAACACTCCCAGCTTGCCTATAAGCAGCATTTGTGTCTTGCATGCGGTAAATGCGTTGAATCCTGCCCGGAAGGAGCAATGACTTCTCCTGGTAAATGGGACGAAAAAAAATGCAACCTCTGTTTTAAGTGCTGCGATGCCTGCCCCTCTGAAGCGATCAGCTATTTTGGTTTTTCAAAAAGCATTGAATCAATTGTTGAAGAACTAAAACCAGAAATTACTTATTAT
>JAOZSB010000240.1 GCA_029939895.1 Desulfobacterales bacterium | reverse complement strand
TGATAATGGATGATAGTGGCGACTTTGAACAGACCTGGACTGTTTTTGCAGATACCTGGGCACCCCTGCCCGGCAACAGGAATGTATGGCCTGTTTCATCGAGTGTTGATAATGTAAAAGTCCCGATAATCGAAAAGCAGGGCATTCCATCGGTGTTTCTTAAAAAAGGAGTGCATCGAGTAAAAGGGAGCTTCAAGTGGAAAGAACGGCCACGGATGATCAGAACCCTCCCTTCGGCAGGCATAGTCTCGCTCTTTATCAAGGGCCTGGAAAGGAAAAACCCATTCATTGACAATGCAGGTATGCTCTGGATCGACAGGCAGGAAGGGGCAAAGGTTGCAGAAGATCGCATTGAAGTAAGAATTTTCAGACTCATAGATGACAGCATCCCCATGAAAATAACCGATGTAATAAAAATCGCAATCTCAGGAAAGGCAAGGGAAATCGCCCTTCCCTCGGCCCTTGTTCCCGGCACATCACCCATGAGTATCAAATCAAGCCTGCCTGCCAGAATCGGAAGGGACGGAACCCTCAATTTTCAGGCCAGACCAGGAACCTGGACTTTCAGAATAGAATCACGCCTCAATAAACGGACAGAAGCAATCGGCCCGGCAAAGGCAGAATATGGAGCGGAAATCTGGTCCTTTAAGTCGGAAAACCACCTGCGCATTGTTGAAGCTACCGGCCTGTCAGCCATCGAACCAAAACAGACATCCATGCCCTCGCAATGGCGGCAATACCCGGCTTATTTAGCTGACAGCGGCGACACCCTCAAGTTCAAAGAGCTGAAACGAGGTGATCCAGACCCGTCGCCAGACAGGCTCAAGCTGCAACGCACCTTCTGGCTTGATTTTGATGGAAAGGGATATACAGTCAAAGATGAACTATCAGGTTCCGTCAACAGACTGTGGCGGCTCTCAATGGATCACCCCGGCAAGCTCGGCAGGGTGACAATGGAAGGCGATGACCGCTTGATAACCTGGGAACCCGGCAGCAGCAAATCAAAAAGTCAGGGAGTTGAGGTTCGCAATGGCAAACTCTCCATGACCGCAGTATCAAGATATGAAGACCTGGCAGGTGAAATACCGGCAGTGGGCTGGGGCATTGACTTTGAAGAAGTAAAGGCATCCGTAAACCTTCCCCCTGGCTGGCGGCTGATCCATGCAGGTGGTGTTGACGGAGAACCTGCAACCTGGATCAACCAGTGGACGCTGCTCGACTTTTTTTTAGTGCTGATAATCGCAATTGGTGTATTCAAACTACGGGGAGCCAAATGGGGAGTGCTTGCCCTTTTCACGATGGCCCTGATTTTTCATGAACAGGGTGCGCCAAAACTTGTGATCCTCAACCTCCTTGCAGTGATTGGGCTTCTAAAGGTGCTGCCGGACGGCTTTGCCCGCAAGCTGGTCAATATCTGGGGATTTATCGCTGTGGCAGTTCTTGCTGCTCTTTCCATATCTTTTATTATAAATCAGGCAAGATGGGGAGTGTACCCTCAACTTGAACCAACATATTCACCTGCGCCCTGGAGCTTTGGGAACCAATCGAAAAACAATGTAGATGACTATCAAACATTTAGCATGTCAACCCAGGAATCATCGTCTGCGAAAGCAGAAAGTAACATGATAGACGACCCTAAACAGGAATACAAAAAGGCAGGTTCAAGGCTGAAAAAACAGTCCCCGGTTTCCCAGGGAAGTTTTCCACCAATGAAGAAAATCCAGAGATACGACCCAAACGCCCTTGTCCAGACTGGGCCGGGACTGCCGTCCTGGTCGTGGCGACGGGTTAATTTTAAGTGGAACGGCCCGGTTGATAAGGACCTCATGGTCGGGCTGACACTGGTCCCGCCAGGAGTAAACACCATAATCTGCTTTACACGCATTGGTTTACTTCTCTTGTTTATTATCTGCCTGGTTGATGTAAGAAAATGGAGCAAAGCCGTGGCAAAGGGGGCAACAGGACTGGCTGCATTACTGCTGCTGGTTCCAGTGCTTATGCCGATGCAGGCTGAGGCAGGCGATTTTCCGCCCGACAGCATCCTTAAACAATACAAGGCAAGGCTCCTGGAAAAACCAGACTGCCTCCCATCCTGTGCAGATATTGCGCTCATGAACATGAGTGTTTCAGGGTCAGAAGTAAAGATTGATCTTGACATACATGCAGCAATTGAAACAGCGATTCCCCTGCCTGGTTCCAGAAAGTTTTTCTCCCCGGACAAGGTTCTTATTGACGGCAAAAAAGTCAAGGCCATGATTCGGAAGGGAAAGGAAGGAACCCTTTTTGCGCTGGTTCCCAAGGGTGTCCACAGGGCAACCATAATTGGAACCATAGGGACGGAAGATACTATCCGCTTTCCCATGGTGCTGCAACCACGTTATGCAAGGGTAAGAGCACCCGGCTGGGACGTGCAGGGGATTGGCAAGGATGGCAGACCTGGCTCCAGTATACAGCTCACACGCAAGGCCGAAGCCAGCGATGACAACAGTGATGCATACAAGGCAACAAGACTTCCACCCTTTTTCATGATTAGAAGAACCATCACCCTGGGCCTGGAGTGGCGGATTCGCACAAAAGTAATAAGAGCAACACCCCGGGGGACACCAGTTTCTCTGAAAGTTCCTCTTCTGGAGGGAGAATCTGTAGCTTCTGCAAATGTAACCACGGAAGGCGCAATGGCACTGATAAACATGCCTGCACATGCAAAAAGTGTGTCGTGGACATCGACCATTAAAAGAAGTAATTCAATCAAGCTGACAGCCCCCAAAGACGTACCCTGGGTTGAGACCTGGATACTTGATGCCAGCGAAATCTGGCATGTGGACTACTCTGGAATTCCGGTTATATTCTCCCAGAACAGCATAGGCGTAAAAATGCCCGAATGGAGACCCTGGCCCGGAGAAAGCATTGCCATAGATATTTCCCGTCCAGAACCAGTATCCGGCAAGACAGTAACCATAGATTCAGCAAGCATAAACTACACACCCGGCAAAAGATTTGCAACAGGCACAATCAGCCTTGAAATGCGGGCCGGCAAAGGCGAAAGGCGCAGACTGCTACTCCCGAAAGAAGCAAAACTGCTCAACGTACAGATCAACGGAAAGGAGCAGCCAATACGCCAGGAAGGACGAAAGGTTGCAATTCCTCTGCGACCCGGAAAGCAGTCTGTCAAACTTGAATGGCGACAGCCAGTTGAACGCGGCATCCTGACCAAAGGGCCGGAGTTCAACATTGGGGGCGAAGCAGTTAATATTGAGATCAAAATTAATATGCCGGAAAACCTCTGGATACTCTGGACATCCGGCCCGACCATGGGCCCTGCTATCCTTTTCTGGAGCTATCTGTTTGTTGTATGCCTTGCAGCCACGGCCCTTGGCAGGATTACCATAACCCCGCTCAGGACGGTTCACTGGCTCCTTTTAGGAATTGGACTCACCCAGGTTTCACCTTTAATCGCAGTAGTAATTGCGGGCTGGTTTCTTGCTTTAGGCTACCGCGCCAGACAGGCACCGTCTGATAAATGGCCCATCTTCAACTTCCTCCAGGTACTGCTCGTTGTATGGGGCATTTTCGCAATGAAGGGTATTTACAGCGCAATAAAACAGGGCCTTCTTGATTCGCCAAGGATACAGATAACCGGCAACGGCTCATGGGGCTACAAGCTGACATGGGATATGGATCGAATTGCAGAGCTTATGCCGCAGCCAGTTGTAATTTCTGTGCCATTACTTGCATACAAAATACTTATGCTGCTGTGGGCACTGTGGATAGCCTTTTACCTCCTGAAGTGGCTCCAGTGGGCATGGACATGCTTCAGCACAGAAAAAATATGGCAGAAATCAAACTTCTTCACCAGACGAAAAAAAACAAACCCGCAACCTCCACCAATCCCGGTGGCAACACCTGCTGACAAAAAACCAGAAGCAGATGAATCAGGTGCAGAAGAAGTCATTAAGGATGAACCGATAGATAAAAAATCAGATGCAGGTGAAACAGGTGGAGAGTAAGTATGATGAGGCAGGAACATAATCATTTTTTTTTGCTTGCTTGTGGATCAATTTTAGCTTAAAAAAAGACAGACATCTTCAATATTATAGCAGTTTTTGAAAATATACTTGACCCGGCAATAATCAATTTAGATTTGCAAAGGCTGATAAAATGGAAAAAGTACTTCTGAGTTCTGACTGGGCTATCGTTGTCAAGATGGTTAAAAGGCTGGCTGCGGCAAACATTGATTCACTATCGCAAGAGGAGCAGGATATTGTCAAGATTATGGATTCAAAATTTCCACCTGCGTGCAGCCCGGACTGTATTGACTTTAATACCAGGGGACTGCCCCTTGACTTTGATACAAGGCTGATTGCCTACCTGACCACAAACCCTATGTTTGATCAGGATGACCGCTCGCTGATACTTAAAGCCGTTATGAGCTATGCTCCCTCTAAAGATGAAAAGCTAGTAAAGCTCTCTCTGCATGTTATACGCGAATTCAGAAAAGCCCTGGCCTCCACGCCCGGTGATATGGAAACAGAGGTTAAGAAACTGAGCATGAGGGTGGAAAAGCTGATAGGTGAAATCGAATTTAAAGACATCTACTCCCAAAAACTCCTTGACGAAATAACCAGCCTGATTACTACCATACAGGGAATTCTAAAAAAATCCTCCGGCAGTATTGCAGAGTCGGAAACAGAAGTAATAAACGCCTTTGATTCAGACATGCCAAAGGAAAAAATAATAGATCTGATAAAATCACAAAACAAAAAAATTATCGGATACTTTAAGGAAGAATCAAAAAAGGCGAGCAAGGATGCAATGACCGGGCTTATGAACCGGGCATCCTTTGATAATTTTTACAAAACTATTGTCGACAAATCAAAAAAAGAAAAAGCCCCTTTATCAATCATCATGCTCGACATCGACCATTTCAAGAGGGTGAACGACACCTACGGACACGTCGTGGGCGATGAAGCAATCAAGTTTGCAGCAAATGGCGTATCAGGAGCTGTGAAGAATGCCCCGGCAGCATTATGCGCACGATATGGAGGAGAAGAGTTTGTAGTTATTCTCAGGGGGTACGATGTTAAACGAGCCGTCAGCATAGCAGAGTTGATGCGGATGAGCATTGCAGAAAAACCCTTTAGCTTTTCCACAGACGGCCAGACCGGAGAGCATCCAATCACCATAAGCCTTGGGGTTGCGCAGCTTGATGGTGAAGACGACTTGAAAAGCCTGTTGACCAGGGCTGACAAGGCCCTCTATGAAGCAAAGACCGGCGGGCGCAACAGAGTCTGTTCGCTATAGCAGAAGGTACTTTTTGCATGCATAGGAAGCTCTCCATGAAAATCACAGACATCACCATTCACGATTATAAAATCGTTCTTTCACTCAGGGACACTTTTTTTGACTGGGCAGACCAGTATGCATCAATCTCGATTACGGTCGATAATGACCAGGGCGATGTTCTTGCCATTGACCTGGTACAAATCATCACGGTCAATGCATGGCAAGTTCAAAATCCTTGTTATGGCTCAGGCTCCCTTTCCATTCCTGAGTGGGAAAAAAATACTTTCATCCAGGCCAAACCAGAAACTGCGGTTTTGCTCCCACTTAATATTGAGGTTGCTCCCGGGGACTCTAAGACATTCACATTTCGCATGGCACCGGATAAAAACATTAAATCGATGATTGGTCTGGGCGTATATCATATCTGTTTTCGCCTTATTGATCCTGATTCAAACATATTAATAGAAAAAGAAATTATTATAAACCTGGGGTTCTTGAAATACCCGAAAGCCATTCATAAATTTTACAAGGAGGAGAATTATCCCCTGTATCAAGAAAAATGTCGTAAAATTTTGGACACGCTCACCGCCAATGACGAGGCTGGTACTAAAATTGAAATATCGTCTGAACTAAACAGCACAATAAAACAGGGAGCAGAATCAGGTTTTCCTCTGGAAACAAAAAAAGAAAGCGGCCCTCCGCCAAAAATTGAAAGTGAGAGCGTTGAAGCCACCCGCAAAGCATTTCTCAAGCTTCCTTTGCACCAGCAAGGTGAATTTATCCAGCGTAAGGAAATAATTGAAAAAGCCGCGATTAAGGTTATAGGGGAAGACTGGCGTGAGCTTGCTTCGGACTCAGCAATATACTCAATGATAGAAGAACTTTCATATATTGAGTTTTTACTCTATCTTGAAAATGACCTAAAAATCCATGTCCCGGAGGAGAGCCTTGCAAAACGAGACGATTTTCAACAAGGAGAATTTGGAAGTTATTTGCCGTTACATACCAATCCGGAATCGTTTCTCAATGCCCTTACATTTGTTTCTCTTGGCCTTGATAAACAGCCTGCCCCTTCATTAACAGAAGAAGAATCCTCTGTTGTAAGCCCTGACAGGCAAACTCGTCTAAAATTAGTTAAGAGAATACTGGGAGCAATACTGATCATTAGTTTTTTTCTTCCGTGGATAGTAAAGTTTTCAATATACGGAAAATTTGAAAAGCTGTCAGGATTCAACCTTTTTATGAAGGGGGGGCTGCTGACCTTTTTCCCTTTATATTTAGGACTCCATGCCTTTTTTAGCAAACAAGAAAAATGGCGACATATAATAATTGGTTTTTTTGCTGTTGGTAGTTGTGCCAGTTTTTTTAGCTTGTCGATATTCAACAATGTTAACTTAACCAGGACTGCCTTTCAACTGAAGTATGGCTTATATATTACTGGGAGTGTTTCTTTTTTTCTTTTAGCTCTACTGTTGACTGCTAAAAGAAAATCTTTTTCTCCAACCCATATTAAAAAACAAATAAGCCGCAAACGAGTATTCCTGTTTATATGTCTGCTTATTGCTATTGCAGGTT
>JAOZSB010000239.1 GCA_029939895.1 Desulfobacterales bacterium | reverse complement strand
AAGCTTTTGTCAATTAATTCAAACATTAATTCTATTTTTCAGGATCGACTATATAAGGTTTTACCATCTGGCGAAAAAGCAATATTATCCAACTCAGAAGTTGTCATTTTCTCCAGCACTGGTTTCATTGCCTTATAATCAAACAATACAATAGGAAACCCTCTTGATGCGAAATCATTCAAAGCAACAATGGGTCTGGTGGGATGCGGTACAATTTTTTTAGGTATGGTTGGTATTTTCTTTTGCCTTCTTGTCCAGTCATTAATGTCCCATACCGACATCTGCCTTACGTTATCTGCAACTAATAAATATTTTCCATCAAAGGATTGCCCCATCGCATGGACCCAGTCAACTCCTTCAAGCACCTTAACCAAATCCAGGGTTTTTGGATCCCACACATGAATCAACTTACCCCTTTGTTTGCCAGTAAAAATATATCGATTTAATTTATCCCAAACCACATCGGCAGGATTTCCACGGTTATCGATACTGACGATTCCTTCAAATTTATTGTTTGTAAAATCATACACAACCAGGTCATTGCCCACGGAGAGCGCCAGCTTGGTCCCCCCTGGGTTCCAGGCCAGGGAATAAGATATGTTATAAAGGCCCTGCTCAACAACTGGCAGGCCAGTTTTAATATCATAGACAATGAGATCGCTAAAAGTATTATTATCAGGATCAGTATAATTATAAAGTGCTGCCAGGTACCTTCCATTAGGAGAAAAAACCGGGGATACATCAGAACGTCCCAGGTCAAGCAGCTTAATACCTGCACGGATATCCCAAACCTGCGTAGGCTTTTGACCGCACACCAGCAGCCTGCCATCTGGAGACAGGGCCAGCGTCTTTGCGGCAACAAGAGAAGTTGTGACAGATAATTCAGGTTTTTTTGAATTGCCGACAGGCACTATTTCTACTCGCCGATTTTTAGTCTTACCAGCATTTGTTACATTGGGCACTAGTGGGTAATGGGAACCAATTCCCTCAATGCTCAAACGATTGTTCTTGATCTTGCAATACTTTCGAATATATGCTGCTACAGATTCCGCCCTTTTTTGTGATAAGGCAACATCAGCCTTGCCAGCTTCTGTATTATCTGCGTGCCCCTCAATTTGAAGAATGTAATCTTTGCCTTTATAATTTTTGAAAAACTTCACGATCCGGGCCAGTTTTGGCAATTCCTTTTTTGGAATAACAGCAGACTTGGAAGAAAAATTGATTGATATTTTCAGGCCCTGTCCAAACTCTTTTTCCCAATGAGTCATAAATGGAAAATTCTTTTTGTGGGTTTCAACTTTTTTCCGGTTTTGTATGAATCCCTGGAGTTCCTTATTCAGCCTGTTGTAAAGAAGACTATGACCACCGTAATTTTTAAAAGTTTCCAGATATTTTTCAGCAGCATCAAAATCCTTATCAAAAAAACGATTTTTATAAAGTTTTAAATAGTTATTAAGCAGATCGTTTCTGTTGATTGAAGGATCATTATTAGATAAGAGCAATTTTTCTGCTTTGTCGAAATCCAGGAGAACCCACTGGTAATATGTATATGCAAAAAGATCTATAATCTTGCGACGAGTAGTGTTCGTTGGAGCATAGGCAATAGCATTGTCAAGATATTGTTGAATTCTTTTTTTTTCGTTTAATATCTGAAAAATATAGACTAATATTTCGTTAATCTTATAGTTACCCGGCAATGTTGTTTTTGCTTTTAACATAAAATCTCTTGTTATTTCAGGCTCAAGCAGCATCATTGTGTTATATACACCTATGGCAGCTTCAGCCGTTGGATACAGGTTGAAACTATCCTTATATAAACTAAAGGCATTATGTTTATCGCCCATTCCAGCATCTGCAAATTCAGCAATATAATTTAAAGCTATTACAGCCTTCATTGGAGATGAACCTTTATGTATCTTGAAATAGTTAACAATGGATTCAATTAAAGCAAATTTTCCATTTGCACTCATTTTGCCAACATTGGAATTTCTCCAGCGAAACAAAGCCAATGCCTCGTAGCAGTCAAATTTTTTAGTACCTTTAGCTACTGCCGATTCCAGGTATTTAAGCTTCGCCTGTTTGTCCCTTGTGTAGAAATGGCGGATATAGTCAGTGGTTCCATTTTCTGGGAATTCTAAATCCCTTTGCTTGAGCAGGGAATCATAGGCAGTATTATTTCTGAGTTCTTTTTTGTATACATGAGCCAAATTCAGCAGAATAGATTCATCCAATTCATCATCACTGCCCTTAATGGCTGATTCAGCTTTTTTTGCAATATCAACAACTACCCTTTTATCAACACCTCTGTTTTTTTCACTAAATGAAAAGAGGGTAAATGCCAGTGTAAGTTTATGTTCTGGAAACTTTTTATGACATTTCAGGTAAAGTGAAGCTACCTGTTGTTCAACTCTTCTACTAAAACCCATCTCAAAATCGGTAATCCATGCATTTGCGCACATTCCAGCAGCGGTTTTAGAATGGTACCTGGCCAGGTAGCTTAGAATCGTAGTTTTTTCTATATTGCTTGGTGTTAACAAGCTTTTTCCAAGGAGAACATCCGGGGCAATCCCTTTATAAGCACTCCACTGGTCTGCCAGTGCTGTGGATACCCAGGCATTTATTAAAAAACAAACTAATATGGCAATAACTGTTTTTCTTGATTGGCGATTCATTTTAACTCCCGATGATCTTAAATTAGTCGATGTGCCTGATTGAAAACTGCCTTCACTCTCAATCTCTTCGTTGGGAAAAAAACATAATCCTCGGCGTACAACCGAGTACGCCTCCGGTTATGTTGTTTTTTCCGCCTCAATCTTGAGCGCGAATTCAGCTTTCATTCAGGCACGGTTGTAAAATTTTCGGTCGATGTGCCTGATTGAAAACTGCCTTCACTCTCAATCTCTTTGTTGAGAAAAAAAAACTTGTCTCCCCAAAAACCCAAAAAAGATGTCATCATTTATAAGCCAGACTTTGAAGCTCGACTTAGTTTTACTTTTTGGGAAACGATGCAAGGCGGAACCCCAGATCTATTTCATGCTTTTTTTGTAAAACCCTGAGACGATTAGCAGACCGGCAACCTGGAGCAAAGGTGTACCAGCTACCGCCACGAACAACAGCGTACCAGCCGCTTATTGCGCCCGAAGGGTCAGTTGTTGGTTTGGGTAAATAATCCCCATAAGAGTCCTGACACCACTCATTGACATTGCCATGCATGTCATAAAGCCCCCAGGCGTTTGGTTTATAGCTTTTCACCGGAGCGGCATACTTATATTTGTCGTTCTGGCTGGAGTCTCGCCAGTCATGCTCACTGGTGCTGTCACAAAAGTTTCCATATTGACTCAACATGCTCCCTTTGTCGCCAAAACTGTACGCTGTCGTGCTTCCTGCTCTACAGGCATATTCCCATTGTGCTTCCGTGGGTAATGCGTAGCGTTTTTTCCACTCGGCCCCACCATTAACCTTAAGCAGGAACTTCAAAACATTTTCCCAGGACATATTCACAGCTGGATGGCTGTCATCATCCTTTGCTTTATTTTTATCAGCCCAGGGACGCGTCTTCATAACTGCAAACCACTGCCCCTTTGTGACCTCCGTTGTCTGCATGTAAAAGCCCTTACTAATGGTTATCATGCGCTGCGTCTCATCCTTTGCACGCCAGGGTTCAGATGAAGGGCTGCCCATTTGAAACTTTCCAGGCTTGATATATTTGAATTCCATTCCATAGGAGCTGCTAAATGTGTCAGGAAACGAGTCTGCCTAGGCAGCACCAGGAATCAAAAGAAAAGCCAGTGTCAAAATCATGAATACTTTTTGCATACTGTTAACCCCTGCAATTTTAATTTTAAACATAGCATATTGCACAAAAAACCCTCCAGCCGCATTGATTTTTTCATTCAAAGTGGGGACTCAATCTTCTGCCATGAGATTATAATGATAAAATGATCTAATATAAATAAAAACATTTTTTACACATATTTCATCAAAAGGCAAATTTTAATATGGTGAATTGCCCCAACAATCCTGCCTACTATTTAAAAATACATGGTAAACATAAAGATTTATTACAGAACCAGACCAAACCTGACTTTTCTCAATATAGTCAAAATATTTTATAATCTGGCCTGAATTGCCTGCCCCTTAATCAATCTTGACTCATCTGGTATCCTGTGCAAATATCAGATTCGAATCAGGCAGTGCTTGTCGTGTATGGTTTGCGACAAAACCATTTTTTAAAAGATTGAATCAGGATATGGCAAAGAAAAAAAAACAAACTTGGCAGGATCATTACACCCGAAAGGCAAAAAAGGATAAATTCCCGGCCCGATCCGTTTATAAGCTTCAGGAGATCCAGAAGAAGTTCAAGCTCCTTCGACCGGGCGGACGTTACCTTGACCTTGGTTGCAGCCCTGGCTCGTGGCTGATATACGCTGCAAAGGAAGCCGGGCAAAAGGGCGAGGTGCTGGGAGTAGACCTGGTTGCTGTGACTGACGGGCTTCCGGCAAATGCAAAGGCTATAGTTGCTGATGTGAGCGAGGTTCAGGAGCTTGTGAATGCAACAGGCGTTGGCTTTGATGCCGTACTAAGCGACATGGCCCCGGCAACCACGGGCCAGAAACGTGTTGATGCTGCAAGGTCATATAACCTTTGCACAGCGGCGCTCGAAGTCGCCATCAAGACCCTCAAGCCCGGAGGAGGCTTTGTCTGCAAAATCTTCTTTGGCGAGGATTTTGAGGATTTCCGAAACGCCATTAAAAGCGAGTTTAAGTCCACCAAAATTTATAAACCTGAAAGCAGCAGAAAACACAGCAAGGAAATATACCTCATCGGCCTGCATAAAAGATAGAAGCAGCAATGCGGTGACAGGGTGGACGGTGAAGCGGGGAATATAGAAAGTGACGGAAGTATTAAAAATAAGCAGCAACCCCTTTGCCAGGTCTGATGCTGACCTTGAAAAAATCAAGAGGGTTGCAGGGGTTATAAATTCCGGCGGGGTTGCGGTATACCCAACACGGGGGCTGTACGGCCTTGGTGCGGATGCCCGGAACATTGATGCTGTTAAACGCATTTTCCAAATAAAAAAAAGGGACTACTCCAAGCCGGTTTCCATACTGGTGAAGGACAAGCTTGAGATCAGGCGGTTTGTTCATGAAATACCAGAATGCGCTGAAAAAATTATGGCTGCCCTGTGGCCCGGCAAAATCACGCTTGTGTTTAAATCCAACAATATTCTGCCGGAAGTCCTTACAGGCGGAACAGGGAAAATAGGCCTCCGGCTGCCGGCACACCCCATTGCAAAGGAGCTTGTCAAAGGGGCAGACGGCCCTGTTACAGCGACAAGCGCAAACATTTCCGGTCGGCCTGGATGCTCTGATATTGCGCATTTAGACCCGGAACTGCTCCAGGAGCCAGAACTTGTCGTGGACAGCGGAATCCTTGAAGGGGGGACAGGCTCAACAATAGTTGATGTGACGGGCGGCTCACCAGTAATTCTTCGTCAAGGTGCGGTTCCTGAGGCTGAAATACTCAAAGCCGTACATATTTCAGAAACTGAAATGCTCAATGCACAGTTTATTTCCGACTAAGACGAAGCTATGCCATAATAATCGTTGAAATCAATGAAAAGAGGTGTTATGGAATCCTTTGACGTTTTGGATATGACGTTTTGGATATGACGTTTTGGATATGACGTTTTGGATATGATGTTTTGGATAATAATTTGCAAATTAATTTTATCGAAGACTTTTTGCTTATTTCATAATTTAGCAGTCAAAACAAACTAAGCAAAAAGCTCTGTAAAAATTTTAAGCTGTTAGGAGATTATTAAATGAAAAAGGGAACTTACTTATTTCTCTGTTTGGTTCTGGTTTGTTCGGCAATAGTTCTAACCATGTCTTCAAGCATATTTGCTGACGATGATGGCCCTACCCTGTGCATTCCCGTAGGCGACATCACCATTTCCGCACCAGACTCAGTGGAAGCTAAACGCCTCCCTGTTACTTTTCCCCATGCAGCGCACTTTGCATATAACTGCAAGGAATGCCACCACTACTGGGAAAACGACGACAGCCTCCAGTCCTGCACCGCAGAAGGCTGCCACGATTACGATGAATCCGCACGCATCAACGCAAAGACCAAAGTGGACGAAACCGATGCAATCCTTTACTACAAAGAAATGTACCACACCAAATGCATAGGCTGCCACAAAGACATCAAACAAGCCAATGCAAAGAAAACCAAAGAAATTCGCATCGTAAGCAAAACCCCGGACATGCAGCCAACCGGCCCCACAAGCTGCATTAAGTGCCACCCGGAAGAATAAAAAAATTATTAAAAAAATTTTGCGCATGGGAGCGCATGGGGGAAACTTTTGTGAACAAAAGTTTCCCCCAAACCCCCTTCAAAAAACTTTAGATAACTCTTCCTATAAATTTGCGCCCCTTGCATCATGGTCCAGTCATAGAACCTGATAACAAACTGCCATATATGTAGTCCGATAGAATTACCCGGTTTGAATTACCAGTTTTAGCGATTACCAAAAAACATAGATTTTCTTAAAAGACCTCAAACAGGCGGGAACCCATCCCCTTGTTCAGGCCTTTTTTGTCAAGGAAAGGTTGGAAAGCATGGATAGATTTATTTTCTGGCAGCGCTGGCTCTTTGCTATTGCGTTGATTATAATAGCTTACGGCTTTGGACTGGCCTTTTTCGGTCAGTCGGAATTTTTCAACCTGCTCTTAAACAACCAGATCAACAATGTTTTTTGGGGCGCAACACAGGTTAGTCGATCCTGAAAAACTCTGTCAGACGAGCTGAGAGCCGACATTAATTTGCAACGTATGGGTTGATATGGTTTTTTGGCAACCTGAAAGCGTCACA
>JAOZSB010000238.1 GCA_029939895.1 Desulfobacterales bacterium | reverse complement strand
TACAAGCAATGTTTTGGTACGTACGTTATTCATTGAGCTATCGAGATATTGAAGAACTGATGAATGAGCGTGGTGTAGGTGTTGATCTGACCTGCCCCCAGTTTTTGTACCATTTCTAACATAAAAAGTGGTACAAAAACTGGGGGCAGGTCACACCAAAAACAATGCCAACGAGATGAAGGATCATATAGACTCCACTTATGGGCCAGAATTCCGGGGACACGATACTTAATTAGTTGTTTTATTACGCAGTACTTTTAGGCCAAGCTTCTTTTTCCTTTAAGCTTGTGATAATAATGTTGGATAGCTAGTATAGTGCCTATTATTGATTATCACAAATTACTATAATCATCAACTGGAATTTCACACTAATATTTTGAACTGTTCTGCCACTATAAATCAGAAATAGTAAAAGCTTGAGCTTCTTGCACCTCAAGCTATGAGGCTCAAAAATGGCTTAATGGAAGCGATGGGTGGCTCAGGCGCAACAGGCCTGAACAGCACTTGCATGTAAATCAGCCCAGCAGTTTCACGGCGATTCTGATCGCTTCACAAATACCACATCCTTGATATTTCGACCGCTCAAAAGCCTTTTATTAGCTCTGGCCTAATTGTAAGGGGCAAGCCTGTTGTCAGCTAAAACCCAAACCCGACAATAGTCATATCATCGACTTGTTCATAGCCTGTCCGGTATGTTTCAAAGGCCTGGAGGATTTCTTATTTTTGTTGGGGGAAGGGTGCGCTGTACATTATTGTTAATCTTATCTATCATTTACAAAACAATCAAGCAAAAACATACACCTGCGCTGCCTGCGCCCTGGTTGCAATGAAATGATCAAAATACAAATGGCCTGCGGAAAAAATACTTGGTATGAGTATAATTCCCACAGGCCATTTTTTGGAAAAATTATTGGTAAATTGTTAAACTATTTTACTGGCTGCAATGCCACACGCCTGTTTTTTGCCCGGCCTTCGGCGGAGCTGTTTGAGGCGACTGGCTTATCTGGGCCGTATCCTGTTGCTGTCAGGCGGCTTTTGTCCACGCCTTTTTTGATGAAGTATTTCATCACAGAGTTTGCCCTGTTTTGTGAAAGGCGTTTGTTGTACTTGTATGAGCCAACGCTGTCTGTGTGTCCCTGAACCTCTACCTTGATTCCTGGGTTTTCCTTTAGCGTTTTCACGGCCTCATCAAGTGAAGAATAGGATACATCCTTGATGCTCCATCTGCCTGTATCAAACAATACATTTGCAAGTATCCAGCAACCGCTCGTGTTTACCTTTGCACCGGCTGGCGTGGTCGGGCATTTATCAACATCATTGGTCGCGCCGTCGCCATCAGTATCAAGGGAGCACCCAACTGCATCTACTTTAACGCCCAATTTTGTGCCAGGACATTTGTCAAGGTAGTCATAAACACCATCGCCATCAGTGTCGAGTGGACAACCATCTGCATCAACCTTGCTTTCCTGTGGAGTGCCAGGGCATTTGTCTAAGGTATCAATAACACCGTCTTTATCTGTATCTTTGTCAAAAAAGACTTTTCGTACAAATCCTGCCATCCCGGCTGGGTCGTCAATATCAGCGGCATTTGTTGTGAAACCGCATTTTCCTGCATCTGCAATCTTTGTCAGCAGCGCATTCCCAAATGCGTTATCCCCAACAAGTATAGTATAAATGCAGATCCTGTCGCCATACTCTGCTTTCATTTTTTCCGCAGCAGCAGCAGGAGCATAGTTCATCTCCATGCCGTCACTGATAACTATCACAGCCATGCTGCCCTTTGCCTTTTTCAGGTCCGCAGTACCAAGGCCAAGTGCCAATTCCAGGGGGCTGTTGCCGCCGGATCTTGTAACGGATTTTATTGCCATATCAAGAGCCTGATCCTGATACTTTGCCATGCCGTATATCATCTGGCTCTGTTCACCAAAAGGGCTTATGCTCTGACCAAATGTCCTCATCCCTCCGGTAATGTCCATCTCTGGTATGGTCTTGTTTAACCTGTCGGCAATCTCATTTGCTATCAGTATTTTTTTCTTACCCTGAAAGCTGCTTGACATTGAACCTGACGCATCAAACAAAATCAAAAAATTGTCCAGGGTCTGCACCAACTGCCCACTCTTGACTTCAGCACTCAGATCATTTGCAACAAAGGGCTGTGGTGCTTCAACAGTCGTTTTTTTCCCAAGACATCCACCCACCAGCATTACCAAACACACAACTACAAATAATTTTTTAATCATCGTCTTCCTCCAGAGTTATAAGTTATAAGGATTAATTATGGTTATATTCAATTCTATGATTTATCCCACAAATCCCGCCACAAACCAATCCAGTCCCAAGGGGCGAGCGATATACCTGTGCATGAGGGGTGATCCCGGTACGTCAATATACGAACTGCCACAACACACATCACAAACAAATATGGCGCATAAACACCTTGGATCGTTGACCAAGTCGCCATATACAGCCGAGATAAAAATAAAATAAAAGCCAATGGATAATTTACACTATATCAATAGCTCTAAAAAAAAATCAACTGATTTGTACAATTTTTTGCCCTGGGGAGATAAAAAAAATGCCACAATGATATTATTTATATGGATTTAGAGCAAGCCCGGCATTATACACAATAGTATGCCGCATGTGCATGCAAAACAAAAGGAACCATGGCTCTCCATAACGACTTTTTATTTTGAGCAAGCACCTTGATGCCCAGGCCCGGCAATCCCTGGTGAGCAGGCCAGTACAGCTTTTTTTATCATCCCTGCATGAAGAGCATCACCAGTTTTACAGCAGTTCTTATCGCCTCGCAAATACCACTTTATATCTTTTTTTGACCGGACAGTTTATGTGCTTCACCGGACATGCTATTTGCTACCAGCAACGAAATAAAATATATTGACTAAAATCTGCCATTGGATATAATTATCACCATCCAGGAGCTGTAAAAATTCAGTCAAAGGACAAGCCTGCCAACACCGTGCTTAAAATCACCAGTATTTCGGTCACGGCCTGAGTTTGTGAGAATCACAGCAGCCCTGCACATATGTTTATCAATAATTTCAATAAAACAAAGAAAGACGGAGGTTATTATGACTTTTAACATTAAAAATAATGTATACTGGGTTGGGAAGATTGACTGGGAACTGGAAAGGTTCCATGGGTATGAATACTCAACTCATCGCGGCTCTACCTATAATTCATATTTGATCAAGGAAGAAAAAACTGTTTTGATCGATACGGTATGGGGGCCATATGCAAAGGAATTTGTAGATAACCTCTCCAAAGAAGTTGATCTCAATAAAATTGACTATATAGTCGCAAACCATGCAGAACCAGACCACAGCGGTTCATTGCCGGAACTCATGCGACATATCCCTGATACGCCGATATATTGTTCAAAAAACGGCCTTAAATCATTAAAGGGACAATATCATCAGGACTGGAACTTTAATGTTGTAAAGACCGGCGACACGCTGAGCCTGGGAAACAAAGACCTGGTTTTTGTTGAAATGCCCATGCTCCACTGGCCCGACAGCATGCTCTGCTACATGACCGATGACAGCCTGCTGTTCAGCAACGATGCTTTTGGGCATCATTATGCTTCTGAGTTTATGTACAACGACCTGGTGGATCAGGCGGAACTGTTTGCAGAGTGCATTAAATACTATGCAAATATCTTAACCCCGTTCAATCCAATGGTTACCAAAAAAATAAAAGAGATTCTCGCACTGAACCTTCCCCTTGATATGATTTGCCCCTCCCACGGCATGATCTGGAGAGACCAGCCAGCGCAGATTGTTGAAAAATATCTGGAATGGGCTGATGATTACCAGGAAAATCAGATCACAGTTCTCTATGATACCATGTGGAACGGAACACGCAGCGTAGCTGAATGCATTGCAAAGGGACTTAGAGAATCAGACAGCGAAGCTAATGTTAAACTTTTCCACCTTGAAAAAAGAGACAAAAACGACTTAATCACAGAAATTTTTAAATCCAAAGCAATCGTTGTCGGCTCCCCCACAGTTAACCGGGGGATTCTATCGTCTGTCGCCGCCCTCCTTGAAATGATTCAGGGACTAAAGTTCAAGAAAAAGAGAGCTGCTGCCTTTGGATGCTATGGATGGAGCGGTGAGTCACCAAAAATCATTTCGGAAACCCTGGAAAAAGCCGGGTTTGCGATGGAAGATGAAGTTCTGAAAGTAAACTGGAACCCAGATGATGAAAGTGCACAACAATGCATCGAATTCGGGAAAAACCTGTTTAAATAGTTCCGGTAGAAATTTTTTTCAATTTTGTTCAAGTTCAAGTGCAGCCCATAATGTTTATTATGGGCTGCATGCAGTTTTGCCTGCAAGATCAATTTCAAAAATCAGCCATGATGCATAAAACCTCCCCGGACATGACGGTGCTTTAGCACAGGGACAATGTTTGTTCTTTTATACTTTCAGGCGGGATTTTCAAAGGTGTAGGTTTAATGGTTTGTTTCAAATTTCTGCAAAAAGGGCAGTATTCAAAAAGTAAAAATCATCCCCCTGGCAATAGTATCACAACAAGCGTTTACCGCAGGTATTTATCATTGATCCGCTTGATTGTTCCATCTTCATTCATGGTTTTGAGGGCCTTGTTCATTTTATCAAAAACCTGCTTTTTATTTGTCATATCACTGGCTTTGGAAATTACTAAATATGCTCCCTTGGGAGGCATAATCGGATGGGGCAGGCAGATGACTTGATCCTGCAGGTTCAGTTCCTTCAGCACCAGCATTGTTTCTTGATAATTACTGGCTATGCAATCTATCCTGCGCAGCATCAGCTTTCCGATATTAGCTTTCAGTGTTTCAACTTCCTGCAGAACAAACTTATCAGCAGCAGCAGCATTATCAAATTCTTTACTAACCTTAAAGCCGAGCTTGATCCCTATATCCAGCCCGTTCAGGTCGTCAATTTTTTTGAAAGTAAATTCATTGCCCTTTCGTGTAAATATGTTGAACCTGCTGTAATGAAGAGGGTGTTTTAAAAAAATGGCATATTCCTCTCTTGACGGAGTTTTAAATGCGGCAAATCCTCCATCAACCTCTCCATGCCTCACCCGTACCAGTACTCGTTTCCAGGGCAGGGCATGGATTTTACAAGGTACTCCAATCCGCCTGCATATCTCTTCGACTATTTCAACGTCTATCCCCCTGGCCTGACCATTGGATATATCTGCAAAGGGACTGAAATTATTGAGCGTTGCAAAAACTAAGGCGCGCTGCCCTGCCACAGATTGACCAGCAATGATGAAAAACAAAATACAAACGCTTAGAATAACAGAAAAATATTTCATATTACCTCTCAGCTTCTTGATTTTTCGACAACGTTCCTGTCAGAAGCAAAGCCCGCTTTCGCAGGTAATCTACCATGACTTGCCAATCCTTTAAGTTAGAATAGATTGTAATATACTATGTTTTGCATTGTTTTGCAAATTTTTTTAAAACAGCCTTAAAAGGCCTGAATTATTTTATAAAATATTGGGTTTCCATATTAACGTTCCGATACTTACGTTTATGTAGTTGGGTTTTATCTCTCGCCCCCTCAGGGCGGGGTTGATTTAAAAGGGCCATTTTTTAACATGACTAAAAACTTTGAATTTTCATGCAGTGTGTGGTATTTTTAATTACTCAGGTTTATTAAAAAGCTGATGCAGCTTTAAAGAATATACCTATCAAAAATTTATGGCTGGCAAACAACGGCTATTGGGAATTAGCAAAAGGGGATTAGTAAACATGGACTACGAGTTTAACGCAAATGAACTTTTTAAGATGGCAGAGCAATTAGAAAAAGACGGCGTTGAATTTTACACCGGGGCAGCAAAAACTGCACGGGACGATGAAACTAAAAAATTGTTTCTCCATCTTGCCGGGATGGAAGAAGATCACGTAAAAACGTTTTCTGACCTGAGGGCCAGCCTGGTTGAAAAGGAAAAATGGGCTGAAACTTTTGATCCACAGGACGAGGCAGTTTTGTATCTCAAGGCACTTGTTGACTTGCAGGTCTTTTTTAGAAGAGAGCTGCCAGAGGATGCCACCTTGAATGAAATCCTGGAAAATGCAGTTGATGCTGAAAAAGACTCAATTACTTTTTATCTCGGCATGATAGAGCTTATGCCGGACAGTGCAGATAAAGCCATAATTGACATTATTATAAAAGAAGAGATGTCCCATATTGAGCTTCTGGGAACGCTTCTTTAACATATATTTCTTTGTCGCTCTGGATTGTTTCGTTGATTTTAATACTTTTTCAACCCGATTCTGACAGCATTTGCGTAAGTTTTTCCCTTTCAGCAACCCTCAAAAAACCACATTGCCATTTATCTCCCATTATTGTACGATAAAAAATCACTTTAAAACGGGGGGGAGCAATATGTTTACTGATATAAAGAAGTCATTATTGATAATAATTTTTCTTTTATTGCCTGGCTGTGCAACATTTCCGGAAAATTTAAGCGGGGATTTTTCCATCCCAATACCATCAACTCCGCATCAATTTAAATTTTCTTCAAAACACATCAAGTTGGAAATAAAGGATGAAAAACGCGCATACTATTATTTAATAGACCACACAAGCGGATTACTCATTTTCTTTAATTTTGAAAACGCTCGTGAATGTGATTCAAGTGAAAGTTGCAGGGATTATTTTGCGAAACGAATTAAAAAACTCTATCCTGATAGAACGAATTGGACATTTTCTCAAATCGGGGATGTATTTGTTTTTGAAAATATGGATAAGATGTATCAGGGTATTGATTTGCAGCATCATCATATGTACGCACAATATGTCATTGATGGTGTATGGATAGATCTGTATTTATCAAAGGTCGGGTTCCAAAAAAAGGATCGTAAAATATTTGTGGAATTT
>JAOZSB010000237.1 GCA_029939895.1 Desulfobacterales bacterium | reverse complement strand
GGGATTTTTTGCGCATAACTTGCCCCAGTTGGAAAGGTAAAAAGATAGCTGACAGATAAAACAATCCTCCAGAAAATGGGGTGTTCCAAAAAAGGATTATTTAAAATTGAAAAACATAGATTCTAACAGCAAACTTGTTTATTCCACGGAGTTAGGCAGGATATGCCCTTCCTGCGAAAAACAGTCTGCTGAATGTATCTGCAAAAAAAAGAATACACACACTGTTCCCAAAAGTGACGGCAAGATTCGAGTGGAAAGATCTACCAAGGGAAGAAAAGGAAAAGGTGTTTCTCTGATCAGCGGTCTTCCCCTTGAAGGAGCGCCTTTAAAAGAGCTTGCTAAAAAGCTCAAGCAAAGGTGTGGTAGCGGCGGTACGGTAAAAAACGGTGTGATCGAGATTCAAGGAGATCACCGGAACTTGTTGGTTGAGTACCTGGAAAAACTTGGGTATAATGCTGTAAAGGCTGGAGGATAGAAATTTATTTTTACACTGGCCGTGTTCAATATTCTGTGTCACCATTATTTTCTGTTTCACCAACCAAGTAAGCGGAAGTAAAAGTATGTTTTGATGGCATTTTTTATTCATTATAATTGTTCTGACCGAAATGAGAGTTGACAGGCGGCAGATGCATTTGATCCGGAAATTTTTTTATTTATCGGAATCACTGCCCCCTGCCCTTTTTGGGGAACGGCGAAAGACTACACCATTCCAGCGTCGAAAAAACGTATAGTTAAAAGAAATGTGATAAACCATTAATATAAAATTTTTAATTGCTCCATAAAAGCCCAACTCACTGGCTGGGATACATGCATAGGGGATTCTTGAACAATATAAAATGGCCTTATTGTGTTGCACTCTATTCGCCACCTCTGTAAATCAATTGTCAAATTCTGCTTGATTTTTTGCCTGTGAAGCCATATTCTAAAAAAAGCTGTGACAGATATGGTCACATTTTTTTCTACTAAATGGGTTTTAGTGCATAACCAGATTTAATTATTAACTTGAATTCAAGCATTCCGCTTAAAGACAAGGCATGATTCACGTCATGGGCGGTCAAGAATCTATCCGAATGCAAAAAATCGGTTCTTTTGTCGAGCTATTATGCCCATTCCCGGACGGCCTGTTGCTTCCGCTCATCTGAAATATTGTGAAATCAATACCGTGATGCAAAATTTTTGAACACTACCCAAAACATCTGTACTGGTGATATTATTATGGAACTTGAATAGAAAAGAATAAAGGCTGCCATGAAACACAAATTATTTAGCACCACCTTAGCAGTCGCATTATTGACTGGAATCGGTTTGATAATTTCGAGCCATCCGTTAATAGCAGATTCTTTGGTTAGCTTTGCCCTTAAAAGAATGGTCGATTCAAAACTCCTGATTCATCCAAAGGCTATGGGCCATATCAATAATGTCTCAAGGATATTCCCTTTGATGATGTTTTGCTATGGTATTGTTTTCGTTACAACTTCTATCCTGGGATACTGGCTCCACAGGAATAAATTTTTCGACCGAATATACTGGAAAAGTCCCAAAGAACTGCCCTCTGAAGCAACTGTCAAAATCAATTCAAGTGATAATACCGGTATACCAGTATACCTGGAAGCTGTTTTCATCATCTTCATATTCGCGATTGGACTATACATCAGAACGTATTTCATGAATCAACCCATGAGATATGATGAAGCATACACTTTTATGCGTTATGTCAATTCAGGCCTGTCTTTTTTATTTTTGTACCATGAGCCGAATAACCATGTCCTGCATACCCTTTGGGTCAAACTTTTTACTTCAGTTTTTGGGCCGTCTCCCTGGTTCATAAGACTTCCTGCTTTTTTGTCAGGTGTTTTTTCGATATTTTTTGTTTATCTTGCAAGTAAAAGGCTGATGCGTGGAAAGGGAGGGTATGTATCAATAGCGTTGATGACAGTTCTTCCATTTATGATACTTTACTCTACAAACGCCAGAGGGTATTCAATGGTTGTCCTGATTACTCTGCTATTAATAATCCAGGGGCTCAAATTATCAGATAGTTACAGTTTTTCGGGATGTGTGCTGTTTTCATTCCTGTCAGCCCTTGGTATTTTTACAATGCCGTCCATGCTTCTCGTTCTACCAGGAATATTTATGTGGACATCTATTATGCTGTTGATCAACTCAAAAAATACCAAATCGTTGATGACTGATTTTGTTCTTCCGTACAGCATAATGACCGTAGTCCTTACCTTTGTGTTCTACTCTCCTGTAATAATTGCTTCTGGTGGAATAGAATCAATCATTGCGAATAAATATGTTCTGCCAGTTGAGTGGGATATTTTCGTTAATGGCCTGATCCCTCATCTCCAAAAAACTGCGTTCCGTTTTTCCAGGGACGTACCGCTGGTTGCTGTTTTATTGGTTTCGGTTTTGGCAATAGGAGCACAAACAGCAAGCCTAATAAAAAAGGACTGGGCATTGTTTCTTCTGCTGCCCTGTATTCTTACAGGGTGTGTTGTTGTTTTACTTCTTAAACAAAAGGTTCCTTTTCCCAGGACATGGATTTTCATGATTCCAGTTATCTTCATTCTCGCTGATGCAGGCGCATCAATGCTGTTGGAGAGGATCAAGGTCAAAGGAGCTGTTACATTGACATGTATCCTGATAATTGGTGTATGTTTTTATTTTTCACATGGCTTGATAAAGAATGGCTCGATATTGAATTATCCAGATACCGGAGCCTTTCCCGAAGCTTCTATTGTTGCTGAAAAACTCAACTCAGTTATGGATGAAAAAGATAACCTGATAATAGATTGCCCTGATAACTTTCCCACCTACTACTATCTGTGGCTCAACAAGCCAGAAGCAAAAAAAATAGAAGTAAATGGACAAAAGAGGCATGAACCAGTTGATTTTTTTGTCATTGATACCCGATATGTACAATTAAAAGAAGTAACCGACAAACCAGTCGAAGAGATTTTTAATGCAGGTAAAGCAAAAATCTTTCGAACCACCGCAGGGTCTTCACTTATTAAAAACTGAGTTATTTGAATAGTAAAAAATTACGGTTCTCGGAAAAGCCCAACTCAAAGGCTGGGATACATGCACAGGGTTGCTCACTCCCAGCCCCTGGCGGAAAGCATGAAGATAGGGTTTACTCGATGGTTACTCTATTTGTATTTATCACAAATTTTCTGCAATGTTCCGTCCTTTTTCATTTTTATAATGGTTTCATCAAATTCTGATAAAACATTAACATAAGTAGATTTTTTTCCAATACACAGGTTGAATGATGTTGAATCAATTATATTCGGGACTTCAACTATTTTATCCTGAAATCCTAATTTTTTAATATTATATAAAGTAACCTGAGTATTATCAACATATACATCGGCTCTTTTGGCTACCAAAAGATTCATAGCTGATTCTATTTGCGGCACCCACCACACTTCCATGCCTTTCAATTTCTGCTTGGCCCATCCATTGCCCATGTAATTTACTACCTTAAATCTCTTTAAATCTGATATTTTTTTTACTTTTTTTAACTCTTCAAAACCGTGACTATCTTTTTTTGTAAATAGAGAAACTGTTATTAATATCGCAGGCTCAGTACTTGTTTTTGTATATTTTTTTCTTTCTGGAGTTGGTACACTTACAAAAGCATCGGCACCCCCGTTTTTAACCAACATTTGTGCCCGCGCCCAGGGATAACCTTTGTGTGATAGATGTATCCCCATACGATGCTGCAATGCTTCAGTCAAAATATCGATTAAAATACCTTTCATTTTATTGTTTTCTACCCAGGAAAAAGGAGGGTAGCTATCGAAATATACAATATTCATGGTGCTTTGAGCCAAAGAAATGTCCTTGGAAGAATAGCCCTTCATCAAGGATTCATACATGCGGTCATAGGTACCATCCTCCTTAATTTTGGCCAGGCCGCGATTGAATATTTCTACATTTTTTTTTGCATCAGCCCGAACCTTAGGAAAGAGAACATGACCTGTAGTAGTAACCAGTGGAGTTGAGTTATAGTCCAGCGTATTTACCACGCTTGCAGCAAAATTTTTGTGTAATATTTCGTACCCTGTAACTGGACTTATGGGTAAAATATCAATTCTTTTCGAAAGAAGTTTGCGAAAATTGGAAACATCATTATTATTGATCTCAAACTTTAATATTTTCTGGCGGCTAAGCTCCCAGAATTCGTCGGTATAAGTATATCCACGCGTCACCCCGATAGTGTAATTTTTCAAATCCTCCAGTTTTTGCCAGGGTTTCATGGGTCTGCTTTTTAAATAAAAAAATACAATATCTTCTCTTGTAATGGGATCACTTATATAGTTGATCCTCTTGCGCTCAGCACTTTGGTACCAGTAAACCGAACCGTGAACCATTCCGACCTTAAGCTCTTTTTCAGCCCTGGCCCAGGGAGAAAACTGAAAGGCAACATCAATATTTTCCCGCTTAAATGCCTCCCGAACAACATCACAACCAAATCCATTTCCAGGTAACGATTCACCCAGCCAGGGTGGATATTCTCCAGAGGAAAAAAGAAGCGTCTCGCTGGCAAGGCTGCTGGTTGTGATTGTTCCACAGATGATAAATAGCACTCCAATAACCATCAAGACCATGTTCCTCATGACTCCTCCTTGATATCCAATCGCTGTGTCAATGCAGTAAAGCATGAAGTCAGGCCCAGGTTGATTCAAATAACCTGAAACCTGCAAATGCTATCCAATATCGGTGGTAGCTTTCATTTTGCGGTTATCCCATCAGCCCCTTATTCCCTTCCCTCCCCTGTCACCTGTCGCCTTGCCATTTTCAATGGAATGTACCCCATTAACAAACAGGTGTACTACACCTTCGGCATATTGATGGGGCTTCCTGTAAGTTGCATGATCGGTTATGGTATTAAGATTAAGTACTGCAATATCAGCAAAGTTGCCTGCTTTAATTTTTCCCCGCCCCTTCAGGTTGAATTTTTCAGCAGGTAAAGAAGTCATGGATCGGATGGCTTTTGAAAGATCAATTACTTTTTCATCCAAAGCATATTTTCGAAGTTTTTTGGGAAAAGTACCATAGCCAAGCGGATGGGGCTTGGTAATATCTTTGGGGACAGTATAACCATCTGAAGCAGTGATTAAATGATCATATTTAAGAATTTCATTCATTACTTCTTGATTATGATCAAAGAAAATTGCAAAGGGGGCATAATCCTCATATAGCATTTCAACATAAACATCTGCTGCGGATCGGCCTGCTGTTTCTGCTATTTCTTTCAGAGATTTCCCTTCATATGATTCATTCTCAGGATATATTGCAATCATCACTTTATCTGGGCCACTTTGTGCCAGGCGGTTCTCAACAGCTTTTTTCAGAAGCGGTCTGTTTTTTTTGGTCTTATACTCTTCCTTGATTCCAGAATCTGATTTAAATTCAATTGGGAGTCGGGAAGATAAAAAAGTGATGCCAGATGCATAGGGAAATTGATCAGCAAGTATATCAAGCCCCTCGTGGCGGGCCTGATCCATGACATCAAGTATTTGTGATGCACTTACATTGTTAAAGGGAACCTTGCATCCCAGATGGGATATCTGAACTGAAATCTCTGCCCTTTTACCGATTTCAACAGCTTCTTTAAGGGTTTTAATCACACCCGGCTGTCCGTCATTATGGATTGTTCCGGTTAAATCACGTATGTGTGTAACGTAATGTCCGCCATATTTTGCGGTAACTTTGCAAAGTTCAATCAGTTCCTGTGTTGGTGATATCAGGCCTGGCGCATACTCAAGACCTGTTGAAAGACCAATTGCACCCTTTTCCATCTCCTGTGCCACCCTCTTTTTCAATGCAGCAAGCTGGGATTGGCTTAAATTGCGAGGCTGTTTTTTACCAAAAAGCTCCATCCGTATCATGCCGTGAGGTGCAAGGTGATATACATTGGAACCAAAACCAACACTATCAACAATATCAAACCAGTAATCAGTATCAGTATACCCCAGTCCGCAAAGACCGGTAATGACGCTGGTTACTCCCTGGTATTGAAAATTGTAGTTCCCTTTAAAACTTGGGAAAACATAAGCCAGATACCTCTTCAATCCAGTGCGTTTAAAGGACAGGTCGCAATGGGTATGCACATCTATGAAGCCAGGCGTAACAGTCAAGCCTGTTGCATCAATGGTCTTTGATGCATTATCTTCTAAATCTCCAATATCAACAATTTTATCATTCTTAATTCCAATATCAGCAGGAAATGGTTTATCGAGCACCCCGTCATAAACCATGCCGCCTTTTATGAGGACATCATATTTTGTATTTTTGGAAAGCTGGATGCTGGAACACCCGGTAATTGCGGATGCGGAAATACTGGAAAGAGATACAGTTGCCGCAGTCTTTGCTGTTTTTTGAATAAACTCACGCCTTGTAAGATTGCTATCATCCTTTGCTTTCATAAGACCCCCATATTAAAAATATTTATGTGTACAAATAGCAAATTGCTCAGCACATCACCAATTTCCAGGAAGAATTCTCAACAAATAAGCACTGCATTGTTAAGCATTTGAAAATTATGCCAAATAAAAAATCATTATCTAAATATGTTTGAATATTAAATAAATTATATTTTATCAGTCAAATTGAGTCAAGTATAATTTCTTTTTCCGCCCTTAAAAAAATTTATACTGCTTTTTTTTAATGACTAGCAAAGTTACTATGGGCTGGCTGGCACTTATGCCCTTTAAGAAGAAAATTTTGCAGCATGGGCTGCCATGACAATTATGAGGATTTATTGATTTGCAGTACAGGCTCTCTTTAAAAAAACATGTAGAGTTTTTGACTGCTCAAAATAAATTTTTGGCTCAAAATTGCTTCTGGCATTGATTTTGAGCCAAAACTCTTATTTTTTAAAAACAACATGTAGTAA
>JAOZSB010000236.1 GCA_029939895.1 Desulfobacterales bacterium | reverse complement strand
CGACTGATTTGTCGCAATATTGTCGCACTAAATACCATGGCTCGTCGATCCAACTCAATGCAATTGTTCTCAACCTGGTCTATAGATATTTTTAAAAACATTTTTACTTTTCAATCGGTTTTGAAATGAATTAATATCATTTTGACCATGAAGTATTGAGTTCCATGAAATACAGATTTTGTCATTGGTGTAGTTTTTCGAAAAAGTTTGGCAATAAAAAATTTTATTTAAAGCATTCACGGAATATTTTTTTCAATCGAATAGCTTTTTATTTGGATTTGCCCTTTTATGCTTTTGGTGGCAACAATTATATTTAGAAGGGCGAAGGTGCTTAGTAGTAATACAACAATTATTAGTAGTCCTATAAAACAATAAAAAGCCTTCGTATGTTTCTGTTTTAAAGTGTTGAAATTGATAGTTATTTGTATGGGGCTGGTTGAGACTTCTTCTCCTCTAACAAACTCATCAAGCTCTTTTTTTATATCTGTGTCTTTTCCCATCTAAACCGTATAATTATTATTCCAAATCAAAGCAATTTAGATAGCAGTTATCAGGTAAATTAGAGAAAATCAAACTTAATTAAATGTATAAATAAGTAAGTATAGATAAAAATATACTATTCCTGTTCAATGGCTGGCTACGCCACTAATTGTATGAATGAATCAAGAGTTTTTTTGTTGATTTTGTGGTCAGGGTCGGAAAAGTAGTCATACGCAACCTGAATCAACTTAGCTTTCCTTTTTGGAGTCACATTAAGATTCCGCTCAATAACCAGTTCTTCAACCCACTCAATAATCGGTGTAAGGATTTCAGGGTCGACTTGTGCAGTACTTTTGAAATTTGTGTGTTCAATATTTGAATCAGAAAACAACCAATTCAAATCCACGTTATTGTTTGTTGCCCATGAAATTATTGATTGTGTATCAAGGCTATTGCGCCTAATTCGATTGCTCAGATTTCTGTCTGTTATGTCAAATAGTTGTGAGGCTATCTCTTTTTGGTTTAACCCTGAAATAAGTTTTATTTTATCAATTATTATTCTCATGTGAACCATTCTGTTTACTTTCCCCTTGACAAACAAACATGTTTGTGTATTGTTTGATTTTTGGTTAACAAATTCACTTTATAAATTCAGCCTTAAAAAAGACTGAGTAAATAAAGCCCGAGGTAAAAAAATGGACGAAATATCAGCACATGAAACTGGTTTAAAGCCAAACGAAATCAAAGCCAGGCTAATTGAAGCAGGGATAGCGCAAAAAGCAATTGCCGAGACTCTTGGGGTAACTGCTCCAGCGGTTTCCAGCGTTATTGCTGGCACATCAGTTTCAAAACCAGTGCGAGAGCTTATCGCCATTAATCTTGGTCTTGAGGTTGACAAGATTTGGCCCCCCAGGAAAAAGAGTAAAAAGCCAATTAAGCTCATCACAAACAAATAAAAAATACTAAAAAAAGGTTAACAAGTAAACCTTTTTTTAAGTTCATGGTCAAAACAAGCATTTCTCTTTTGTAAGGTTAAAACATTAGAAGCAATAAACATATAAGTATATTTTAAAAAAGGGTTATCAATGAAATACAGCATTCACGATCAGATTGAAGAAATTATGGAGCGGATAGATGCCGCTGCAAAGCAATATCCTTTAAAGTCCATGGCCGCAGAAATTGGCAAGGCATACTCCACACTGAAAAACGAGCTATCTTCTCAGCAAGGCTACAAGCTCGGTATAGAAACCGCTATGCTGATTTTGCTGGTATCAGGCAAACTTGATGTTCTGGATGCAATTGAGGATCTGTTTGGACGGGTTGCATTTCAGATTCCCGACATAAAACAAGAAAACCATATAGACCTGCTCAGCCACGTCTCAGCCCTTGCAAATGAGTTTTCCACTATCACCGCACATATTGCAGAAACATTATCAGACGGCAAGATTGACAAAGCAGAGGCAAAGAAGGGCTACAAAGACGCATTAAACCTCGTAAAAGAGGCTATCAAACTGCAAATCTTTTTCAAAACCGTGTTGGAGGAAAAATAATGAATAAAAAAAACCGTCTTACAGTTCAGGAGGCAGCAGGAGAGCTTGATTGTAGTGACCAGGCTATTAGGAGTGCCATCGCAAATGGTCAATTACCAGGTTACAAGGTCGTAGGAAAATGGATGATAAAAAGAGATGAATTTGAGGATTGGTTTGACAGATGCTTGGGGAGGCCAGCCCAAGACCCCAGGTTAATGAAAAACATTCACCCAAAGGTTCAGGAGCGTTTTAACTTGAAGGTAGCAAAATGATTATGAGGATCTTTTTTTACAGCATCACCCTGCCCCTTTGCACTATTGGTGGGTTGTGGTTTGTTTCAGGAGTATACTGATGGAAGCACTCAAAACAAGATTAAAAACTATTAAAGCAAAATTGCATGAGGCTGGTTATAGCTATCATGTTCTTGATGATCCCTGCATGACCGATGCTGAATATGATCGGCTTTTTGATGAGCTGTGTGATATTGAAAAAGGACATCCAAACCTTGCTACTGATTCTTCCCCTACCCAGCGAGTGGGAGCTTCCCCTATGGATAGTTTTGAAACTGCGCATCACGATGCCCCGATGTTAAGCATAGACAAAGCAAAAAATGATCGAGAATTGTACGAGTGGGTAGATAAACTCCTTAAGTACAGCAATGGTAAAAAACTCACATTTACTGCGGAGCCAAAAATTGACGGTGTTGCAGTATCGCTTGTCTATGAACATGGGAGACTGGTTCAAGCACTATCCAGAGGTGATGGGCTACTCGGAGAAATCATAACCCGTAATGTCAAAACAATAAAGTCAGTTCCACTGGTGCTGCAAAATATTGATGGTCAGGCTCCACCAGCACTGCTGGAGGTTCGTGGTGAAGTCTATATGGATAAAGCTGACTTTAAAAAGCTGAACCAGGCAAGAACCGCATGTAACGAAAAACCATATAAAACTCCCAGAAATGCAGCCGCTGGCTCCTTGAGGCAACTTGATTCAAGAATTACTGCTCAACGCCCCTTAAAGGCCTCCTTCTTTGGCCTGGGGGCTTTTACTGAAATCAATGCAAGTTCTCATAACAGTTCGTTAGAAACCCTCACAAAGCTTGGCTTTCCAGTTATTAAGAATAGCAAATCCGACCTGAGCATTAAGCAGATAATCGAATACTACAACGATCTGGCAGTAATCCGAGAAAATTTAGACTACGAAATCGATGGTGTAGTAGTCAAGGTTGACGATCTTGATACACGTGAACGAGCAGGCATCAACAGCAGGAGTCCCAAGTGGGCAATCGCCTTGAAGTACAAGGCTTGCATATGAGGGGTTGCTTTAAACTCCATGGGTGACGGAATGCAAAAAATAATTAACGCCGGTTTTTTTATAGCCGGATTATTGTCGAACATTGGCTTAATCGTTTTTGCCATAGGACAAAAGCCAAACATAATAATCGTATTAAATCATATGCTCAATTGATGGGAATAGAAGAATTGTCAAGATGGGATGAAATAAAAGAAGAAATAGTAAAGCATGTCAAGCCAAGCGCAGCTTCTCCCTGGACAGCATATAATCGCCAGCATTCCTTTTCTCTTACCCCATTACCATTTCTACTCAGAACTATCCAACTACCATGCACACCAAAAGCAGGTAGGAGGCGTGTACGCACCGATCTCAATTCAACACATACCAAACACCAAGGCCAGGCACGCTTAACGATGGAGCAAGAAAACCGAGACGGACAAAGTAAGGCACGAGTACGCCACGATCTCAATCTACCCCTACCATCACCCTGCCACCATCTCCCCCTGCCCCCTCCTTCCCTTCACGCCTTTCCAAATGTCCTAAATAGCCTTACCCCTCCTGAAAAATCATGGAGTTCAAATCTCGGCGGGTCCTTTGAGTACGTCCGAATCAATAGGGGTCATCAAGGCACATTCGGCCCCTGCGGTAAAATTTTTGCAGTGCGTGGAAAAATGGAAAAATCTGAGAATTGCCATAGTTGCGTCATAAAAATGAAGGTTGCTGTGATTGGAATTAAAAAAATAGTGGGTTCATTTTTGGGCAGTTTGGAAGTGAGACACTTTTTTGTTAATAGATTGGAAAATTTAATTTGAGCGATGAAAATATAAAAAATGAACAAGGTGGCCAGGGCGATGCTGGTGCTGACATCCGGGCGCAGGTAGAAAAACGGAAGCTTGCCGAGGAATCAGAGCATGGCTCTCCGGAGCCTAAAAAGCCGGGGGTCAGTTCCAAATTTGTGCTGGAGTGCTTGTACCAGGGTGAGTTAGGAAACGGTCTTTTGTATGCACGTTTGAACCGTGGGAAGTTCGTGTATGTTCATAATTTTGCGGAGTGGTATCGATTTACCGGGCATCATTGGGAGCGTGATATTAAGCAACAGGCCCTGGCCGAAGTTGAGACCGTGGTTGACCGTTATATTTTAGAGATTGAGAAGTTGAGTGATTTGAAATCTCAGAAGGTCAAAGAGAATGCTGCTGATTATGTAAAGATTCTTGAGGGCCAGATCAAGGCTCTTCAGGGGCAGATTTTTCGATTACGAACTGAGAGTGGCAGGCAGAATTGTTTAAAGTGCGCAATCGTGAATCGGGAGCCTCTGGCGATTGCTGGTGATGAGTTGGACAAGCAGCCTCTGTTGCTGGCCTGCAAAAACGGGGTTGTTGATTTGAGTACTGGTCAATTTCGGGATGGTTTGCCGGAGGATTATATCTCAAAGGCAAGCCCGATTGAATTTGATGATATTGAGGCAAAGGCTCCTGCGTTTGAAAAGTTTATGATGGAGATTATGTCTGATGATCGTCCTCTTGTTGATTATCTGCAAAGGCTGTTTGGCTATGCGGTCACGGGCCTGGATACAGAACATTTGTTTATAGTTTTTCATGGCCAGGGTCGCAATGGAAAATCCAAGTTAATTGAAATTTTGCATCATGTTCTTGGCCCGTTGGTTGGCAGCATTCAGGCAGAAATGCTTCTGGATCAGTTCAAGTCAAAGTCGTCTGCAGGACCTTCCCCGGACAAGATGTCGCTAATGGGCTTGCGGATTGCGATTGGTTCAGAGACGGATCAGCACAGGCGTTTTTCGCCGAGTGCTATAAAGCTGTTTACAGGCGGCGACAAGATAACAGGCCGTAATCCCCATGACAAGCATGAGACAACCTTTGATCCTACGCATTCGCTTTTTCTTCTAACTAACAACAAACCCCATGCCCCTGCTGATGATTTTGCGTTCTGGGAGCGGATTCGTTTGATTCCGTTTCTTTTGTCCTTTGTGGATCGGGAACCGGAGGCGGAGAACGAGCGAAGGATGGACAAGGAAGTTTTTTCAAAACTGAAAGTTGAGGCTCCGCAGATTCTGGCCTGGCTGGTTAAGGGCTGTTTAATGTGGCAAAAGCAGGGCCTGAAACCGCCGGAGAGCGTGACCAAAGCAACTGCTGAATATCGTAAGGAAGAGGATTTGATTCTCGAATTTATCGAGGACTGCTGTGAGGTTAAAGATGAATACCAGGAATCAGCCACAGAATTATATACTACATTTGAAACATGGTTTGAAGAGAACATCGGTGGAAAGAACACGCCAAAACAGCGCAAGTTTGGCGATTTAATGACCAAGAAGTTTGAGAAAAAGAAGGTTGGAGGCCGTGTTCGTTACTTTGGATTGAAGCTTAAATCAAAGGACGAAGAAGATATATTTTGATTTTGCAGGACAGTTGAGACCTTTCCATGACAGTTGCGAAGGAAAGGTCATGGGGCATAACAAATTGATATAACGACAATATCCTGTCACAGCAGGACAATAGGACAGTTACTTACTATAAATAGGATATTATCTCTAATATATATAGAATTTATTAATATAAGAAGAAAGGTCTTATTGTCCTGTTTATATAGATAGGATGGATTTTTTAGTCAATTATTTTAACGACTTATTTCTATCAGGACAGTTAGGACTATTTTAAGCAATTTTTTTCAACTGTCCTGCTTAATATTTTGGGTAGAATTCAAAAGAGGGATTGCACAATGCACACAATCACATCACTGCTTGAAGACAGAGGGATAAGGCCGCCAAAAGTATCAGGTTCAAAGGGCGGAGAGTATGCATCACCCTGTCCGGGGTGCGGTGGTGATGATCGTTTCCGAATCTGGCCCGGACAAAATAACGGCGATGGCTCCTACTGGTGTCGTGTTTGCGGTAAGCGTGGGGATCCGATTCAGTTTTTGATGGATTTTGATGGCAAGACTTTTCCCCAGGCAGCACTTGAAATGGGAAAAGAACTTAAAGCCAAACCCCTGGTTAGGCGGACTGGTTCCAAAAAAGACGGCATTGAATTGATAAAAGAAAGTAAATCAGCAAAGCCGGATATTCTGCCGAATGCGACCTGGCAGGGCAAGGCCGCAAAGCTGGTAGATCATGCACATGAACAATTATTGGAACTGCCGGAGCAGCTTGCCTGGCTGAAAAATCGAGGCATCGACATCGATGCGGTTAAGCAATTCAAATTAGGCTGGCTTCATGCAAATGTTTTCAGGTCAAGGGAGTCCTGGGGCCTGGACACAATCAGAAAAGCTGACCAAAAGCCCAAAAAATTATTCATTCCCCAGGGGCTTGTTATTCCCTGGCTTGATAAGACGGGTAGGGTGATCCGCCTGAAGGTAAGGCGGCCAGACGAAGTAAAAAACCGTTATTTTATGGTTCCGGGTTCGGCAGCAATGCCCATTGCAACTGATGTAAACAAGCAGGCCTTTGTAGTTGTGGAGTCAGAGCTGGATGCGGTTTTAATTGCAGCCCATGCCGGAGACCTGGTCGGGGCGGTTGCGCTCGGTTCTGTGACGACCAAACCATCGGATCAATTGAGCAGAGTTTTGAAAAAATCGCTGGCAATCCTCATTGCATTGGATTTTGACACCCCCGGAGCAAAGCCCTTTGCCAGGTGGAAAACT
>JAOZSB010000025.1 GCA_029939895.1 Desulfobacterales bacterium | reverse complement strand
ATTGAAAAAGGGAGGCTTGACATTCTCAGCACAAAAAAGGTATGATTTAACAAAATACAAAAACTGGTTGTCTCCTCAAGGGAATTCAAAAGTTAATCAACTGTTAACAAGTGTTAATTAAAAAGACTTAAAAATTAAAACAATGAACAACTGTAACGTTTTCAAACATGGGGTTAGATTTGAGCCTGCCCCCTGGTATATGCTGACAAGGCTGTTTGTGCATTATTCTACGTTGGACACTATTTTTTTTTAATTGAGGCATTAACTGATTTTAGCCCCAAAAACCCACATTAAAATCAACCTGGAGATAGAAACGTGAAAATTGATAAACCCGGCTATATTCCAGAGCAAGACCCAAAGCCTGTTAAGCCAAACGGGCCGACAGACAAGGGTGGCCTGTTTAAAAGCCTTCTTGACAGTGTATTGGACACACCAGGGACAGGTGCTGCACAGACCGATTCTGTGTTAAGTGAGCCGTCCCAGCTTTACAACATTAACTATGTTGATCCTTCCAAATCAGTATTTGGTGCTGATTCCGGGGTAAACAGCATCATAAAAAAGGCTCTTTCTGCGCTTGATAAGATGGAGTCGTACTCAGACCTTCTGGGCGATCCCGGCAGCACCCTCAAGAACGTGGAACCAGCACTTGAAGCGTTCCTCTTCGAGGCCCAGGCTGCGCAAAACGTGTATGCAGAAAGCGGGGTTGAGGACAACGACCTTTCAAAACTAATCTCTGAAATACTCCTTTTTGCCCAGGTCGAAAACGTAAAGTTCCAGCGGGGCGATTATATAGAATAGCCGACTATGTTGAGCAGGGCTGTGCCGAAGCTGCTTTAAATCACTATGTGCTTGAGTTGATATCAAGTTTTATTAAGGAAATCACATGACTGTAGAAGATAAGAACCAGGTTCTGAAAGACCAGGCAATCGAAATTTTCAAAGCCGGCCTCAGGGCTGTTGACCCAAAAGCCGCTATTAAAAGCTACTGCGGGCTTAATGATTCCGGCATATTGACAATCGGCGACCGGGAATATGATTTAAACAGCTATAAACGGCTGCTTGTTATTGGTGCTGGCAAGGCTGGCGCGCCTATGGCTGCTGCATTTGAGGAAATCTGCGGCGACAGGATCGAAGGCGGGCTTATAAATGTCAAATATGACCACCTGGACGATTTATCACGGGTCAAGATTGTAGAAGCCGGGCACCCCGTACCAGACGAAAACGGGCAAAAAGGCTCGGAATCCATAATGGAAATCGCTGCACAGGCACAGGAAGACGACCTTATAATATGCCTGATTTCCGGCGGTGGCTCTGCCCTGCTTCCCATGCCTGCCGAGGGGCTGACCCTTGCTGATAAACAGGATTCCATAAAAACACTTCTTTCATGCGGCGCAACCATCCACGAAATAAACGCAATCCGCAAGCATACCTCAGCAGTAAAAGGCGGCAGACTCGCACTAACAGCGCATCCAGCCACCACGGTATCCCTGATCCTGTCCGACGTTGTTGGCGATGACCTTGATGTAATCGCATCCGGCCCAACCGTTCCAGACCCCAGCAGTTTCGCATACTGCATGGAGGTTATTGAAAAATATAAAATAATGGATAAACTTCCACCCGCTGCTGCCGATTATATACAAAGGGGCGCAAAGGGCGATATACCAGAAACACCAAAGTCCGATGACCCGATTTTTCAAAAAACACAGAACCTTGTTATTGGATGCAACATGGAAGCAGTGCTTGCTGCAAAGGCAGAGGCTGAAAAACTCGGCTTTACCACCGTTGTCCTGTCGTCCATGATTGAAGGGGAAACATCCGAAGTCGCAAAGGTTCACGGCGCAATTGCAAAGGAAATCGTCAAGACCGGGTTTCCTGCAAAACCGCCAGTTTGTATAATATCAGGCGGTGAAACCACCGTCACAATTACTGGGAACGGCCTTGGGGGGCGGAACCAGCACTTTGCAATCGAGGCAGCTATAGATATAGCCGGACTCGATAACGTGGCAATCCTGTGCGCAGGCACCGACGGCACCGATGGCCCAACTGATGCTGCCGGGGCGGTCGTCGATGGTATGACGCTTGAAAACGCCCAGCAAGCAGGAATCAGCGCAAAGGCCTATGCCGCCGACAACGATGCATATCACTTTTTCGACAAAGTGGGCGGACTTATCAAAACCGGGCCTACTAATACGAATGTTATGGATCTACGATTAGTACTTGTGGGAAGTGAATAACATACGAAATAATTGATACTCAAGCAACGCCTGAAGAAGTTTTACAGAAAATTGTACTTGTTGGAAGTCTCTACAGGCACAAAAAAATGGGGTTTGTTAAGTGAAAAGATTATATAAGATTTTTGTGCTGACTGTAATATTTGCGTTTTTCTTTTCCATTGCATATGCGTGCTACAGTGTATACGCCACTGCTGGCGGCGGGTCTGTGACTATCAGATGCGATTCCGGCAAGCTGGTGAACTGCTCATACACAAGCAGTGGCGCACTTACATGCTCCACTTTCTGCGGAATGAATCTCTCGCCCTGTCAAGCCTGCGGCTGTAAATAAGTCGATGTGCCGAGGAAAAATTGTCTTCACTGTCAATCTCTGCGTTAAAAACCCACTGAGTGGGGGCGGGTAATTGTTTTGTGCAATTCTGGCTTTTACACTTCGAATTCCAAAAAAAATCTTTGCCAATTTTTATGCTTGAATCTGTGAGGTACAAGTCCAGAAAAGATGATATAAAAAAAGTTGATAAAAAATCAAACCAGCCTAAAACAGAGAATTCTTGCTGCTATTTTTCTTTTCATCTGCGATTTTAAAATCTATTATTCTCAATTCTACTGGTTTGCCAAGGAGTTCTCGAACTGATTTTTTGATTGATGCATCTACTCGCTTGGCCAGTTTTGGCGGGATAATGCCTCGGTATTTGCCCTTGTAGAAATCAATTGGCTTGCCGGTTTTGTCGTAGTAAATCGCCATCCAGACAATATCTTCCACTGGCTTGCTCAGGCGGTTTCGCAGGGAAAATGAGTAGTAATTGTTTGCAACCTTGTTCCAGAGGAACTGATCGCAAACCATGCCATCTATACTTTTTTTGCCCAGGGAATTAAATACAGATGCCTTTTGCTGTTTACTGCCGGAGAGTGGGCGCAGGTTTCCGGTTTTTTTTACCAACCGGGAAAGATAAAAAGCAGGAATTGCAAAATTAAGGTTCTGCCCCTTTCGGAATGTTGCAACTGCCACGCCTATAACATTGCCGCCCTTGTTAAGCATCGGCCCGCCGCTGCTTCCCGGAGATATGGGGGCGGTCACCTGAAATACAGACTCTCCCTTTATTCGTCTGATCCCGCTTAGAATGCCCATTGAGAAGGTTCCCTCAAGGCCCAGGGGATTTCCAACGGCGTAGACCTCGTCGCCTACAGCCAGATTTGCGCTGTTGCCAATCTTCAAAGGCGGTGCTTTAGCCCCCTCCAGTTTCACAAGCGCAAGATCAAGGGCTGCGTCAATACCCACGGTTCCGGCAATCTGATACCGCTCCCGCTTGCCTATAATTTTTGCATAACCAGCCTTTGCATTTTCTATCACGTGCCTGTTGGTTGCCACTACATCCGGGGCTATAAAAAAACCAGAACCCAGGGAAATCGGCTGCCCGTCTGCATCCTCCAGCACAAGAAGCACCACCGATGGAAATGCTTTTTTTGCAATATCCCTCGTTGACAGGCAAAATCCCTGCGTTGATGCAACTATCAGAATAACTAAAGCAAATACAATTGTGCGGGCTGTTTTCATTTCCTTTCCCCTCTGTTACCCATAACCTGATCCTTATTATATAACCTGACTGTCATCAATATCCCCGGCTCCTCCTATCTGCACCTGGATAATGTAAAGGTCTTGCTCACCAATGTTTTTTACTATCGATGCATTTCCATCCAGAATCAGGGCTGCGTCGCCTTTTTCATAAATTTTGGTTTTACTGCTGTTGCTATCTTTACTAGTTTTGGAATCAGTAATGTTTTCCGAAATTTCTGCAACACCGTTTACTACTACAAGACGTTTAATGCTGTCCCTGTAGATCTTCACATCATAGAGCTTGCCAGGATATACTACAATTTTTTCTACTTTAACACCGCCCCTGTATTCGAGTATTGTCAGGGTTCCCCAGGGATAGTGAACCCGCTTGTGTTTGTGATGCTCAACCCGGCCTTCTTTTTTCAGCGCATCTACAATGGTTTTTACTTCTCTGCTGCTTTCAAGGTCAGACACAAAAACCGAGTCCGGGGTTTCTATCACTACAAGATCCTTAATCCTGTTTGTGGCGATCAGCCGGTCATGGCCCATTATGAAGCAGCCCTCGGTATCATTGACAATCACATCACCGTCTATCACGTTTTTATCATCGTCCATCTCAAGAAAATCATACAATGACTTCCATGAGCCAATGTCGCTCCACCCGAAATTTGACGGCAGTACTACACCCTTGTCAGTACGCTCCATGATTGCATAGTCTATGGAAATATTGGTGAGCCGTTCAAAATCTTCCCTTGAAATTTCATCGGAATAAATCTCTTCCATTGTCTCTACAAGCTCCGGCTCAAGCCGCATGAACTCCTGCTTCATAACAGATGCCTTGAATGCGAACATGCCGCTGTTCCAGAAAAAATTTCCAGCATCAAGGTATTGTTTTGCAGTTGCAGTATCAGGCTTTTCAACAAACCGCTTTATGGCAAGGGCCTGTTTTACATTCTGGGTATCTCCTCCAATACCGCCAATACTGCTTTCTGCATCACCCTCAATATAGCCGTAGCCCGTCTCAGGGTAGTTTGGCTCGATTCCAAAGGTCACTATATAGCCCTGGTCAGCAAGGTCGATTGCAGCACCGAGTGTTTCATGGCAGTTCTCAATATCCTTTATTACATGGTCTGCCGGAAAAATGCATATGATTCCATCGGGGGTTGTATTCAAAATATTAAAAAGCGCGAGAAGTATTGCAGGGCCGGTGTTTCTGCCGCATGGTTCTGCTATTATTTTCCCTGCCGGGTCTATCCCCATTGCCTGCATGTGCCTGCCGACTTCATAAAAATGATCATTGCCGCACACTATGCGAAGGCGATCCGTACCCATGACCGGGGAAACACGCTTGATTGTGTTTTGAATAAGAGAGTCGCCCCCTATAAACCTGACAAGCTGTTTTGGGAAAAGCTCCCTGGATACCGGCCAGAGCCGGGTTCCGCTTCCCCCTGCCAATAGGACAGGATATACTTCCATGTCGGGCATTTTAACCTTCCTCATCAATGACTTTTTTTTACATTATACTTCTTTTGTTTTATCGCCTGCCATACTTCTTTTCTTTTTTGGGCGCAATTGATGCTGCGGCAGCAGTGCATTTGGTCTCTACTGCATCATAACCAAGCAATGCATTTACGCTGCGCCTTAACCCCTTTCCATTACGCAGTTTTAACTCTTCAGGCAGGGCAATAATTGTCTCTGTCTTGCCTGCGTCACGAATGCCGATAAAGCTCCTGCATGATCCGGGATTACTTTTCACAATCTGGTAAAGTTCCTTAAGCACTTCCGGCTGTGTCCTCCCGACATCCAGGTTTATGTGAACGCTTGCCGTCCAGAACTCAGGTGCCTGTTCTATGGGGATAATCGTGTCAGCGATTATCTGTACTGCTTCCTCGCTTTTCTGCACACGCCCCAGTATAAAGACCGGTGTATCATTAACAAGCACATCCGCCGCAACTGCGTACACAGAAGTAAAAACTATGGTTTCAACACTGCCGTGGGTGTCCTCGGTTGTGATGAAGGCCATTGGGTCGTTTTTCTTTGTCATAATTTTTTTAACGCTGGTCAAAATTCCAGGAACCCGGACAACACTTTCATCTGCAAGTTCTTTTATTGAAATTGTATCATGATTTGCGTACAGGTCAATCAGCTCTTTATAGGAACCCAGGGGGTGACCGGAAATGTAAAAGCCCAGTGCTTCCTTTTCAAAGTTCAGAAGCTGCTTTCGATCCCACTCTGGAATCTCCGGCATTGGCGGCTGCTTGATGCTGTCGGGCAGGTCATCATCGTCAAAAAGCCCCCGCTGCGGACTGAGCCTTTCTTTTCGGGCCATCTGTCCATAGTCGATTGCATCTTCAAGACATGCCCATATCTGCGCCCTGCGTGCGCCTGTGGAGTCAAATGCACCGCATTTTATCAGGCTTTCAAGCACTCTTTTATTTACTTTTCTTAAATCTACCCGCTCGCAGAACTCAAACAATGATGCAAAGTTGCCGTTTTCTTCCCTTTCTGCGATAATGGTTTCAATGGCCCCCTCCCCTACATTTTTGACTGCTACGAGGCCGAAACGGATTTTGCCATCCTTTACTGTAAAGGTTGTTACGCTCTCGTTTATGTCCGGGGGAAGTACTTCAATATCGTGGGAAGCGCACTCTGCTATGTATTTAACGACACCGTCAATATTGTGGATCTGGCTTGTAAGAATGGCTGCCAGAAATTCCACCATGTAATGTGCCTTTAAATAAGCTGTCTGAAAAGCAATCAAAGCATATGCAGCACTGTGGGATTTGTTAAAACCATAGCCACCAAAGGTTTCCATGAGGTCATAAATCTTTGTGGAGATCTCCATGGAAATATTATTTTCCTTGGCTCCTTCAGTAAAGCGTATGCGATGCTCTGCCATTTTTTCGGCAATCTTCTTGCCCATGGCTTTTCGAAGCCCGTCTGCCTCGCCCATGTCGTAACTTGCAAGCACACTGGCAATCTTCATGACCTGTTCCTGGTAAAGGATTACACCGTAGGTCTCCTTTAATATTGATTCCAGTTCCGGGGTCATGTACTCCACTGCCATGCGGCCATTTTTTCTTTCCACATATGTATCTGCCATGCCGCTGTCAAGAGGCCCGGGCCGATACAGCGCAACCAGCGCAACTATGTCTGAAAAGCTATTGGGGGCCATCCGCACAAGAAGGTTCTTCATGCCGCTGCTCTCAAGCTGAAACACGCCCGTTGTATCACCGGCTGCAAGAAGTTCATAGGTTGCCTTGTCTTCAAAATCAAGGTTATCCACGTCCGGGGCCATCTTGCCCTGATGTTCTATCAGGTCAACGGTTCCCTGGATTACAGTGAGGTTGCGAAGCCCCAGGAAGTCAAACTTGACAAGGCCGATTGTCTCCACACCGTGCATGTCAAACTGGGTAACTACTTCATCTTTTTTTCCCTTGTAAACAGGCAGGTACTGGGTAAGCGGTTTATCTGAAACCACGACTCCTGCGGCATGAACCGATGCATGGCGGGTAAGGCCCTCAAGCACCAGGCTGATATCGACAAGCTCTCTAATGTGTGCCTGCTCATCGTAAAGTGCTTTCAGCTTTGGTTCCATGGTCAGGGCATCCTTTAATTTTATGCCCAGGACTTCTGGTATCAGCTTTGCTATTACATCGACTTCTCGCAGGGGAACATCCAAAGCACGGCCAACATCACGAATAACCGCCCTTGACTTCATTTTACCAAAGGTAATAATCTGGGCTACATATTCGCCGCCGCCGTAACGCTCCATTACATACTTAAAGACTTCTTCCCTGCCGTTGATGCAAAAATCAACATCAATATCAGGCATACTTATTCTGCCGGGGTTCAGGAACCTCTCAAAAATAAGTCCATGCTCGATTGGGTCAAGGTCGGTAATTCGCAGGGAGTAGGCTACCAGACTTCCAGCAGCCGAGCCTCTGCCCGGTCCCACCGGGATTCCTTTTCTTTTGGCAAATTGTATAAAATCGGAAACAATAAGGAAGTATCCAGGAAAGCCCATTTTATTAATTACTTCAACTTCATACTCAAGCCTTTTTAAATAAAGCTTCTCATCTGCTTCCGGGTTTTTCTTTTTTATGATTTCAAAAAGTTTTGCAAAGCCTTCCCTGGCCCTTTTAGCAAAAAGGTCTGCTGCTTCCAGGCCTTCGTCGGTCTCGTACTGGGGGAAGTGATAAGTTTTGGTATCAAACTCAACATTGCATCGGCTTGCTATCTTGACCGTGTTTGCCAGTGCATCTGGATAATCCCCAAAATATCCGGCCATGTCTTCCTTGGACTTGAAGTAAAGCTGATCCGTTCCAAACTTGAACCGGTTAGGATCATTCATGGTCTTGCCCGTCTGCACACACAAAAGGACTTCATGCGCCCTTATATCCTTTTTATCCATGTAGTGGCAGTCGTTTGTGGCGACAATTGGAATGGAAAGACGCTGGGACATTTCCAGCAGACTCCGGTTAACACGCTCCTGTATCTCAAGGCCGTTGTTCTGGAGCTCCAGAAAAAAGCTGTCTTCTCCAAAGGTTTCCTGGTAGAAGCGGGCAGCCTCGTCTGCCTGGTCAACTTTTCCAGCGTTGAGCAGCAGAGGAATCTCACCGTGAAGGCACGCAGAAAGGGCAATCACACCCTCTGAATGTTCCTTTAGTGCATCTTTATCTACCCTGGGCTTGTAATAAAAACCTTCAAGCTGGGCAAGGGAAGCCAGCCTGCACAGGTTGACGTACCCCTCCTGATTTTCAGCAAGAAGTACAAGGTGCGACATGCCCTTGGCATCTATCTGGGTTTTATCGTGTCTTGTCCGTGGGGCCACATAGCATTCACAGCCAATAATCGGCTTGATGTCGTACTTTTTTGCAATTTCCCAAAACTCGAAAACACCGAACATGGTTCCGTGGTCAGTGATTGCCACGGAATGCATCCCGAATTCCTTTGCTTTCTTAAACAGTGAGTCAAGCCTGATAGCACCGTCAAGAAGACTGTACTGTGTATGGACGTGAAGGTGGACGAAATCGTGTTCAGCCATATTAATCAAGCCTGTAGTTAGGTGCCTCTTTTGTTATTATCACATCGTGGACGTGACTTTCCCGCAACCCGGCAGCACTTATTCTTATAAATCTGGCCTTTTCTCTAAGCTCTTCAATGGTGCGGCAGCCAACATAACCCATTCCTGATTTCAGGCCGCCCATCAACTGGTATATGCTCGACAGCACGGAGCCTCTATATGGAACCCGCCCTTCAATGCCCTCTGGCACGAGCTTGTCAGCTTCGTCTATATCCTGCTGATAGTATCTGTCTTTACTTCCTTTTTTCATGGCTTCCAGGGAACCCATGCCCCGGTATACCTTATAGCTCCTGCCCTGATAAATCACGGTTTCACCCGGACTTTCATCTGTCCCGGCAAGGAGTCCGCCTATCATGACAACATGTGCGCCTGCGCCTATGGCCTTTGTAATATCACCGGAAAACTTGATTCCGCCGTCTGCAATAATCGGAACGCCGGTTTTGTTGGAGATGGACTTGCAATTCATGATTGCTGTCACCTGGGGAACACCAATTCCAGCCACGATACGGGTGGTGCATATTGAACCCGGGCCGATGCCGATCTTGACTCCGTCTGCACCTGCCTCAATAAGATCCTCTGCGCCCTTGCCTGTTCCAACGTTACCAGCAATAATCTGAATGTCGGAAAAAGTCTCCTTGAGCAATTTTACAGAGTTGATTACATTTTCCGTATGACCGTGGGATGTGTCTATAAGAATAATATCAGCTCCGGCAGCCATCAATGCCTCGGTTCTGGGCATCATATCTTCACCAACGCCTATTGCCGCACCAACACGCAGTCTTCCCATGCTGTCCTTGGTGGAGTTTGGATATTTTTTAATTTTTTCTATGTCTTTTATAGTTACAAGCCCGGTCAGGCGGCCATTTTTATCTACAACCAGAAGTTTTTCTATCCTGTGCGCGTGGAGCAGTTTTTTATATTCTTCAAGGTCGGTTTGTCCCTCTAATATGGTGACAAGATTTTGCGTTGTCATGACATCGGAAATTTTTGATTTCTGGTTGGTCACAAACCTCAAGTCCCTGTTGGTCACTATTCCGACAAGCTGATCACCGCTTACAACTGGTACACCAGAAACCTTAAATCTCTCCATGAGTTTCTGAACTTCTTCAACATTCTGTTCGGGTCGGATAGTTATTGGATCAAGAATCATTCCGCTTTCAGATTTCTTTACCTTTGTAACTTCCATTGCCTGACTGTCAATGCTCATATTCCGGTGGATAAAGCCAAGTCCGCCTTCTCTGGCCATGCTGATGGAGGTCTCTGCCTCGGTTACAGTATCCATGGCTGCACTCACCAGCGGAATATTAAGGGACACTTCACGCGTGAGCTTGGTGGAAAGGTTTACATCCTTTGGCAGTACATCGGAATAATTTGGCAGTACAAGCACGTCATCAAAGGAAAATGATTCTTCGGGTAAAATTTTGTTCATTGTATTGATCTCCTGAAAAACTTTAAAAAAAACAAGTGTCCCAAATAGTACTTTTGAATTTTTAAGGGGCGATTGTTGTTTTCTCGAATTATTTAAATAAAACTACATTCTTTCATTCTATATTTAATATCAAATGAAGGTGGATTTATCAAGGTGAATGTTTGAAGTTTTTTACCAATATTGTTTCTGGTAATAATTATTTTACAAAAAGGCTTCTTGACACTAGGGCTTATTAGTAATATTAAACCTTTTTTGCATTAAGTAGTTTTGTGAATTATTTAAACATAAAATCAGCTTCTTAATGAACCATGGGATACGAAAACATTATGTTGCTTACAATTAATCAGGATAACCCCCAGCCCAGGCTAATCGACAAGGCCGCTGACATCCTCAAGCAGGGGGGGATTATTAGCTATCCTACGGATACCTACTACGGGATAGGCTGCGACATAATGAATAAAAAGGCTATCCAGGCTATTTACCGCATAAAACAAAGGAACGCTGCAAAACCCTTCAGCTTTATGTGCTCAGACCTGAAGCACATCAGCAACTATGCTAAAGTAACAAACTATGCCTACAAAACCATGAAGCGGCACCTGCCAGGGCCGTACACCTTCATCCTGGAAGGATCAAAACTCGTACCCAAAATAATGCTCACAAAAAGAAAAACCGCAGGCATCAGGGTCCCGGACAACAACATCTGCATTGACCTGGTAAGGGCACTTGGTAACCCGATCCTGACCACCACAGCAAAACAGCCTGACAACCAGATTATTAACGACCCGTCGTTTATCATGGATCATTATGGTCACATGCTTGGAGCTGTAATTGACGGTGGTGCAACTCCGGGTGACCCCTCAAGCGTAATATCACTTATCGACGACATCCCGGAAATCATCAGGGCTGGCAAGGGCGATGTTTCTCTTTTTGAATAATTCCGGCTCTACCCATCCATATCCTGTAGCGATTGAAGCAGAATTTTGTAAATTTCAGGAGAGTCCTTGATATTTTTCAGTTCCTTTTTCCCCAGGTTTATTACTTTTATATCTATTGATTTTTTTATTACATTATAAACATCTGCCGAGATGCATATCCCGCCCGGCTCAGCAAGCGGCTCAATCCGGGCAACCAGATTAACCCCATTGCCCAGAACATCACCGTCAATCAACAATAAATCTCCAATGTGGATTCCAATCCGAATCAATATCTGGTCTGCTTTTTCTTTCCCGGTATTATATTCCAAAAGCTCGGACTGGATGCTTATGCCTGTTTTTACTGCGGCTACGGCACTTTTATACCGAATCAGGAATGCATCGCCAATGGTCTTTATCTCTTTTCCATTGTTTTTCGACACGCACCTGCGAATTATTTGGTTATGAATGACGAGCTTTGAATATGTGTTTTTCTCGTTATGCTCCATTTCAGCACTGAAGCCAACCATATCTGTCAGCATTATGGCTGCAAGGCTTCTTTCGGGAGTCATGCTGCTTTTTTCTGTTTCAGCCCCATTTCCCGGCTGTTCATCAAGAACCGATGTTGTTTTTTCAGCCATAAATTTATTGGAATTAAAAATATGCTGATGATTCAACATCTCAATTCTTAAATGTCCGTTATACATATTGATAAGTATTTTTGTTCCCCATAAATGAAATATGGTTGCACATATAAAAAGTACTGCCAGCCAGAAAAAGACAATCAGCCCCAGGGGATTGCCTGTATTTATCAAATAATTAAAATGCTTTACCGCAATTACCGGGGAGACGGTCATGGGGATACTCATGACTAGAAAAAACGCTATCAGATTTTGATTTTTGTTCCAGCGATTAGAAAATTTTGATGAAGGACGAAATATTTTAAATTCTTCCGGGTTTGTTATAAATTTTACCAGAAGCAGTTCATAGTATTCATGATCCCTGAATGTTTTGCACACCCACAGCATAAAATAAATACTGGAAACACAAAATGACAACGCAGCAAAACCAACTGCAACAAGGGCGGCATTGCCAAGGGTTTGAATGTCTATTGAACTGAACTGATTTGTAACATTAAGAAAATAACATGCAATAATAAGTATCATGGAAAACAAAAACAAACTTGCAGCAAGATATTTCGGGCGTTCGGCAACGGTGAAACCCTTTTGGATGATAGTGTCCAAGGTGTCTTCATTTTCCTTTGAAAGCTCCATCATACTTAATGATTTTTGAAAATGAGCCAGCCTTGATTCAATGTGGGCCTTGATAATCCTGTGATACTGCAAGGCTGTGTAAATCCAAAAAGTCAGAAGACCAAAAACCAGAAAGCTGGTAGTTGACAATTCAATGCCACTTCCAAATTCTCCCTGCGCTGAATCAGACAGAAAATCCCCTGTAGCACTTGATTCATTTTCCATTTTTCTTCACCCCGGCGTGCATCAAAAAAAACTGTGCGATTTGTGTATTTTTCATATCACCCGATATAAAAACCCAATGGATTTATAATACATCTTTTCGCTGTTTTTTTCAATGAAACTGATTTAAAATTTTAATTTTTCCATGGGAAGTATTTTTTTTCAAGAGCCAGTTTCAGCCTGGTTTTAAAAAAGGCTTCATTTGAAACTGGCTCAGGAGAACTCGCCTTGTTAAAGGCATTTGCATTGATGCAGTAAAGACAAACACAAGCCTGAGCCATTAAATTCCAGCCCATTGCTTTGCAATACCAATCCTTTTTTGCAGGTCATAATGCTCTCTTGTGAGGATTTCACCTGTTATTGGAGAGCCTGCTGCATTTATGGCCCAGCCCAGAAAATTGCCTGTGAATTTTGAAGCAGCCACTTCCTGAACCAGGTGAAGAACCCTTAATCGCTCCTCGGTGGTATATTTATCGCTTCCGCACAAGTACTGATCCAGCCACTTTTTCAACTCTGGATTATTATAATCATCCTGGGTAGGCATGGTGACAATAATTCCACCTGCAATATCGTGAAGCAGTTGAACCTGTTCGCCAGCCAGATTTTTAATATAATTTAAGCCTGAATTGGCAATGGAAGTGCTGGGAATATAAATGCCGCTTGGGTGCATATGCCCATCCACGGCAGCACCAAGCGCGCACCCGTGGGCGGTTTCAGCCTCCATCATGAGCCTGGTGATTTTATCTCGAATGTGACCCTTGAATGGAATCCCGTTTACATCGGCAACCAGTGCTGCAATCCCGCACGCTAAATCAGTATGCCCTGCAAGACATGAGCATTTTGACTGCCTGTGGATGTTTGCAAAAAAATATGGAAACCGCTCTGCCATGTCCCATTCCTGGCACAAAAATACTCGATCCCACGGAATAAAAACATCATCAAAAATCGTTGTACCTTCAACCATGCCGATTGCTGTTCCCATGGGGCATTCCATATCGTTTTCAGGATTCTCACGCTGGGGGGCCTCACGAACAATAAAATGAACCCCCTTGGTATCTACCGGGATTCCAAAGGAAACTGCAAAATCCTTATCATCTTCCGTAAGCGCCTTGCATGGCACAGCCATAATTTCCCTTGAACAACATGCATATGAAGTACTTACTTTTACTCCCCGTACCGTTATACCTTTAGAGTCCTTCTTTATAATTCTCAGCCCAGGCTTGGTTTCCTGTGCGGAAAAACTCTTTGAGCGATCCCCCTTTGGGTCCATCATGCACCAGAAACAATCATAATCATTTTTCATTAAATATTTTGCATACTCAACAAACCGCTCATGATAACTGGTGTCATGTTTTTGATCTGTTTCCCAGGTAGCTGCCCAGAGAATACAGAGTGTATTTGACAGACACCACCCGCAGATCCTTTGCTGGGTTACCTCCCGCACCAGTTTTACCTTTTGGATGGAATCATCCATTGTTCGCTGGATGCGGTGCTGAAAACGCTTCACAGGTTCATCAACCAATGGTTCATGAACAACTGCAATGTCCTTTAATTCTGGATCAAATGCAGTATCATGGTTCATTCCCACCAGGTTAAGGGTTGACTGTAGCCGTGGATCTTTCCATACATTATCAATTTTTTGCCCACGAATAAACACACTGGGACTCAGTTCTTTTAGATCTTCTATATACTGCTTACTTGTTTTAATAGCCATGATGCTCCTCTGATAAACGTAGTTTAATGTACCCGATAAAAAATGTTTTTCGCTTCCTGTTGTATTTACTTCTCACCCCTTCAGGCTGAATTGATGCTGACTTTTTCTTAATAAATTGCAATAAAATTCAAAGCACCCTCCACATTGTTATCCAACTGAATGTGTTAATTTTTTCTGGATGCTTCGATATTTTCCAGCAATGCTTCTATCCTTACAAAGGCATTTGCATCATTGTATTTTCTAACATCTGCATGATCAACATCAATGCTCACACAGGGGATACCCAACTCATCACGCAATTTGCGTTCCTGATCCATCTGCATAATGGAGTAAACTTTGCAGCTTCGGTTACTGGCAAAAACCACACCATCAATCTGGTATCTTTCGATCAGTTCTTTCAAAACCTTGTATCTTAAATCAAGACCATAGGCACAAATGGGAAAATTCTGAATCCGGGCCAGAAACTCAATGGGCGAGGAGCCATTGTACGGATAAATATCTGCACTGCCCTCGCTGTTTCCAAGACAGTTGGTGTAAGTTCCGCAAACAATATTCGCCTTCAGCCCCGCCAGACGAGCAGACATTTTTCTAAGCTGGTGCCAGGGTGCAATATTATCCCAGAGAAGCCTGAAGGATTCATCGGGCATGGGAAATATCCCGCTGCGTTGACGCTCCTCGGTTTCATCTGCAAGTATTTTAAAATGATCCACCAGATCTTTTGTCCCCCGCATGTTAATATACGGCGCCATCTGTACAAAGGAATCAAAGGCGGTGATCCCGGCTGGTTTGCTTTCGCCTGCCCGCAGAAAACGCTTCCAGTGCTTTAACGCTTCATAGCTGTTGTCCATGGCCTCTTCTACCTTGCTGATATTAAACTTCTGACCCGTCATCGACTCAAGCGTGGCTATCATGTCATGGAACTGGTCACAGATATATTGTGTGTCCTGTTTCTTTTGTGCTTCATAACCAAAGGGAATATCGAGTATATAATGCGGTATGTTGTATTCATGACGATACACATCAAACCACTTCAATAGCAAAGTACAGTTTGAGTTATTGGATATAAGTAAATCAGGTTTAGGCAGGGGTGGAATTGCAGTATCGGGTTCCGGCCCAAGGTTGTTGCCGATGTCGATTCTTGCATAGGAACAAAGATCCATGGAATAGCCCATGGCTTCTGCCTTTTCACATTGTTCCCGGCTAAGCCCCTTGGCAGAACTCATGGCTGAATAGTTTTCTGGAACACCGATTACTATATCAAATCCGCGCAGTATTTCTATTGGCACGATGATCCCCACCCAGACTGCAAATTTACCCTGCTTTACATCTTCAGCCTGCTGCATGTAATTTGCTTTCATCATTTTACTGAGGTTGATTCCGGCCCTGGTTTTTTGAAATTTTGACATGATCCCACCTTTATAAAGCTCTAATATTTTTCCATGCGTTGACCTGAAGGGAAGCCTCCCCTGTCTTTGTTCAACACAATTTAATTGGCAAGCAGTTCGCTGAATGCCTCGATTCTTGTTCTCATAGCATTGATATTATCTGTATCCCCTACGCTTGTTTCCAGGGCAAGAAAATGAATCCCCTTTTCTTTTATTGCCCGCTCAAGTGAGGGAATTTCAAAATACTCATGTTCGCAAAACTTGGTGCCAATAAAGATAAAACCCCTTACGCTGGTTTCTTCAATAAGTTTCATTATTACATCAAACCGGCTGTGCTGCTGATGGAGAAGGGTTGTGCAGGGAAAATGATTTTGAAAAAAATCGCTGTAATAATCTCCAGGACTGCCCGATGCCTCTGGAATATATGCATTTGAGCGATGCATTGCAGCAATATCATCAACAACAATACGCAGCCCCGCACCACTAAAGAGCTTTAGTAATTCTGGTGACGGCGGAGTAATTCCACTGACCATCACTGGAGATGCAGAGTCAGGCACATCAGAAGAATACTGCTCATTGAGATGATGCTCAAGAAGACGAATCTGATCTTCTACGCTTGCGGTGTGCTGTTCCTGGGTGATATTGATAAACAGGTCAAAGGGGATTTGCGCCTTTTGTGCCTTCTTCTCAAGCTCACGGGTCAGCAGGCGCATTTTCCGATACAGTTCCGTGCTTTCCAAAAACGGTTTTTCAGAAAAAGTCACATCATAAGCCATTTCCAGTTCTTGAATCAGCATGGAAATTCTTTTGTCCAAATAATCACGCCCAAAACCATCACCAGGATTTGAGGCAGGCAGATGCATTTTAAAAACAGGGATAGCTTTTCCCTTTTCCTCAAGCCCCCAGGTTAGAATCTCAGGCAGGTTCCTCAAGGTATCGCAGGCATTATACATGAACAGCCCGTCAAGGGTGTCTGACAAATCAGATAAAACGAGCTGAGTAATATTTCTTCCCACGGAGCAGGCATAGTTTTGAACGTGTTGATCGCTTTCAGCAAGCTGCCCCTCAGGATCGGGCATGCCCCACAAAACAACAGGTGTAAGCCCCATGCTGTGAAACAGTTCAAGGGGCGGGTAAAGCGGAAAGCACCCGATTACTTTTTTGGTTGAATTTTTCAGGCCTTTAATTTCAGCAGCAAAGTCTTCCATTTTGATATTCCTCGCACATTTTTTACATTGGTCAATTCATTAAACAATGTTCAGCGTCTCAAACTTTATTTGACATGTCAAGGAGTTTGTGATTTTACTATTTATAGTTTGTATGAAAGTAATGATTAAGTTGTGGGCAAAAAATAAACAAATAAATAGTCTGCCCGTGGCAGTTTGCATGAAAATAAAGACTAAGATGTTACAATCATTTCTTATTTCGCTTAAGTTTTTGATTCTGTCGGTATTATAAGTAAACTCAATCTATAATTTACTTTGCAAGCAGGGGGTTATTATGAAAAACAGTTTATCAGCAAACACGATAACATCCACCATCCTATTCATTCTTCTATCCATTGTTTCAGTAAACAAAACACAGGCCTGGTACGAGCATCCCCTGCTTACCTATCCGGTTGTGTCCGGCATGTCGGAAGTAACATCCTCAAAACCAATACTAGTCGAAAGTCTCGATTCATTTCTAATAGCCGAGGAAAAGGGGCTTATGGAAATGTTGGCCAGTGAAGAAGAATGGATGAGGGAAAACCTGCCGAATTATGCGAAAAGACCCGATGCAATCGCATTTAAGGCAACAGGAGACAGGGGCGATATTGTGCTGCGTTTCGCCACAGCGATAAGGATCAATCCTAACTCGAAGCTGGCTCTTTACCTGCAACTCCCGCCTGGAATTGATACAGAGGGGCGACCAAGGTTAAAACCAAAGGATATTGCTACATATAAGGATACTTCTTACCTCGACAATTCCATGATCGTAAAACTTGACAAAGGAGAAGTGGTCAGTCCGCTGGAGGTTGTGGTTACAGCCTGCGATGAACCCGATCATGGGATGGATATCGGATTGTTCGAGGATAATAATACTGAATATGGCAAAGCCAGCGGGTTTGGCACACAACCTTTTGGGAACCCGAACCTGGAATACAGTCCCCAGGCTCCCTTCCATATGGGATTTTATCACGAATCCAGCATTATATTCGCCATGGGAAGCTTTCTCAAAAAAACCTATCCAGAATACCGCATCCGCATGTATAAAAGACTTTCCGAGTTCGCCTTCAAGACTGGGCACGATTATTGGGGCTGGAGATTCATGGGTTGGGGGCTTCACTACATCGGCGACCTTACAGTTTCTTATCATTCGACTGTCCTGCCCGGCATCAGCACCTTCAGTATGTTAAGAACCAATCTACAGAGCATGATAGGTTTTCCATCAGCCAAAAATAACGCCATTCAACTGGTTTCCAACCGACATACTGGATATGAAAAATTTATTTATCTTATTGTAGAAAAAGCTTATGAGGAGAATAAAATGGATCACCCCCTCCTGTCGGCTTTGAGGACTACCGCAACAAAAATGGAGTATAACGATAAACTGCCCCGCGATTATCTGGCCAGGCAGTCCAACGAGTTGGCAGGCGAAGTGGATGAGGTTTTGGAAAAATGGATGCCTGAAAAACTGGTTTCCGACCCGACATTTGAAATCTCAGGCAGCGAGGAACTGGAGGCTATCGTGGAAGAAACCAGAAAACACAAGGGAGAAGAGGCTGTAAACAAAATTACTCAAGCTACAGTAAAATTGATGGAACTATACTCCATCGGCACCCGTAGTTACGTTCTGGGGATCATAAAAAAATAAGGGCAGAATCAATTTAGCCCCAAAGGGGTGGCATATATTAGCCTGGGGTGTTAACCCCAGGTACGGGCAACCAACAAGTTTTAGCCTTGTAAGGGCGAGATATAAATACACTAGCAAGAAACAAAAACCATCGTTTAGCCAAAACATTAAAGTTATTAGAAAATTAGTTGGAATAAAAAGATGACACAGGAAAAGAAAAAATTCGATATACTTCGTGAACAGGAAAAAGACCACAGGAAAAAAACAATACTGGAGGCTGCAGAAAAAATACTGTCTGAAAAATCCTTTAAAGAGTTCAATATGCGGGATCTTGCCCGTGAGGTTGGTTTGTCGCCAGGCTCGATTTATACTTATTTCCCGGACAAGGAAAGCCTGTTTGCAGAGGTTGCCCTCAAGGGATTCAGGCAGGCCCTTGAAATATTCGGGGAAGTAGTTTCAAGCGAAGATGCATCACTCAAAACAGCCGCAAACAGATACTTAACCCAGATAATCGAGCAGTATCAGAGCCACCGGATAGTACAGCAGTGCATCATTGACGGGATGTTCAAAACCGATGAAGCCATTGATGAGCTTATGATGATCACACGTCAGTTTTTCGAGCTGATTGATAAATTGATAAACAAGGCAGGGCCAGGGGGAGAAGAGAATACAAGGCTCTACTCCCACCTGTTTTTTGCGGCACTCAATGGAATAATTTTCACCTTCCCAAAATACCCCAAACAGCCCAAATATGAAACAATGAAGCATGTAGGCCTGCTTGGTGATTTACTGGCAGACCTGATTCAATCAAAAGCTGGTTCAGGCACAGGCTGAGCCTGTCTCTGCAAAAAAATTCCAACTTATTGTGGCCTGAACAAAACATGTTCAGGCCAGATCACATTTACTTCTTCAGGCACTTTTTTCCCTGGCAATTAATGCTGCTCCAAGCGCACCAATGGTATCGGGCAGCTCTGGAACAGACACGTTTATATCCCCAAGTGCAGCACTGATTGCGCTGACAACACCAGTGTTTCTTGCGACTCCGCCGGACATGGCGATGGCAAAACCATCAGGCTTCATGGCTACCCGTTTCACCAGCGACAGGGTTCTAAAGGCTATGGAGTTATTGATTCCCCGGACAATTTCGCTTACCTGCGTACCATCTGCGATGAGCGAAACAACTTCGCTTTCAGCAAAAACAGTGCAAATACTGCTGATGCTCAAACCGCCCTGTGCATTGGCATCAAGCTCGCCCATCTCATCAATATCAACCTGTAGCGCCCTTGCCATGGCTTCAAGAAAACGGCCTGTGCCGGCAGCACATTTGTCATTCATCGCAAAGTCAACCACCTTGCCATCCTCACCCAGCAAAATTGATTTGCTGTCCTGCCCGCCAATATCAATCAGCACACGGGTATCTGGCAGCATGGCCCTGATGCCCCTTGCATGGCAGGTGATCTCCGTCACGGAACTCAGGCGATCCTCCACACGATCACGCCCGTAGCCGGTTGAGACTATGGCTTTTACATCTTTTTTTTCAATTGATGCAGCCCTCAGTGTTTCCTCCGTTGCCCTTGCGATAGATTCTTTATTGCGCGCCCCTGTAGGTACTACAGATGTGGCAAGCACAGTTTCATCGTCATTTATCAATACTGAATCGCAGGATAGACTTCCTATATCAATTCCAAGATAGTACATTGGTTTTCCTTTTTTTTGCAGTTAAAATCCGCATCTATTAGCTGTCCATCATTTCCATAAATGCTTCCACCCTGGTTCTGAACTGCCCCTCTGTAAACTTTTTGTGGTCAATGCAGTCTACTTCCAGGTTAAGTACTGGAACGCCGATCTCCTTTAAACTAGCTTCAATCAGCCCACGAGAGCCAGTCCCCTGACGGCAGCCCCAGTTACAGGGGTTTATCGCACCATGCACCTGATATTCCTCTGCAAGCCTTTGCAGGTGCTGTACCCGGTTTTGAGCAGGCCCGTTAAAGGGTATTGAAATCGCCCTGCTTGCCAGCCCTTCATAGGGATCATCAGGATCAACCGCACCCCAGGTTACATCATTTAATTCGTCAATTACTATTTTTGCTCCGTATTGATCTTCAAGAAGTTTTTCAATTGGGTTTTTAAATTGAATCCGGTTTTGAATCCAGAGCAATCTGAATTTTTCATTTGAGCCAGATGCTGTCAAGTTCTGTGACCGCTGCTTTAATTCATCCCGAAAGGCTTCTGCAAGCGCAAGCCCGGACTCGGTTCCGCTAAAGAGTGCCATGACAATGCCAAAATTGCTCAGATCCTTGCCAGTGACTGGAGATGGAACTTGTTTTGCTAAATTAAATATCTCAATTAATACTTCCCGAATTTTGTTAGAGGTTTCCATAGCAAACTTTACTTTTTCAGTGTCCATTGGAATACCCGTAATTTTTGTAACAAAGCTTACCATTTCCCTCATTTGATCCGCCAGATACCTGACATTTTTTGGTGCCTGGTCCTGGGGAATCTGCAACAAATAAAAACTTTTTTCAAAATGTGCAGCAAGATTTTCTATCACCGCAAGCCCCCCGGAACACGGGCATGTGGTTCCGATCAGCAATTCAGGCTTTGGCATTAACTCCTTCATGGTCGCACCCATCACCGCTCTGTGATAGCTGCATGAATCCGAGGAGTAACCAATATGATTTGTTTCTTCGATCAAATCACCAGCAACATTGGTGGCAGCCATCATTGCTCCGATAAATTCCACAAAGCATGAAGTCACATCCAGCGCGCTTAAAAGATCAAAGGGTGCGATAATACCACACCATGCCACCTTATCCTCGCCAGAATACAACCGCTTCCCAAGACGTGCAATCTCCAGGGAATACAGCATTCGTATGCTGCCCTGGTTGTTATCAATGGCGGTCTGCAAACCATTTTCCAGCTCTTCAAAATATTCCTTCATCATGGTATTTACCTCAACATTTCGATAAATGCTTCAATTCTTGTTTTTTGCTGTCCAATAGACCGATTCGTGCAATCACCTTCCAGCATGAGAAATGGGATGCCTTCTGCTTTAAGCGCAGCCCTTATACCCGGCAGTCGTGCAATATACGGATCGCAGAATTTTAGAGAATAACCAATCACTCCTTTTACCTGATACTGCTTTGCGCCTGCAATAACATCCTTGGCAAGCTTTCCGGGCTGTGCCTCAACAATGGTACGGGCGCAGGGTTGTCGATTAAGAATCCCCGCTGCATAGTCCAGCAGTAAATCATCCAGACCCTCGGCCCGGGTTGCAACCTCGGCAAACAGCCGGGAACCGGTGCATAAATCATCCCTGACAATTCCAGCCCCACACTCTGCAAACATTTTAAAAGCCTCTGCATCGGGAAGGACGTTCCCAAAAAGATAGATTGGAACGCTATTGTCTTTTTGCTGTTCTTCTCCTGCACTTCCAATAAGTGATTCAACTTCTGCCACCATTTCTTCCGGCGCAGTGCAGGACGCTTTAAGGCAGGTTGACTGCAACAGGCCAGCACCATTGTAAGTGCTTCCCCTTTGAAGTTCTGTGTTCAATTTTTCAAGATTTTCAGCCAGGCTGTTGTAAATCTGGATACTGCCTGTCAGTCGCTCCGGGGTCAGGGTCTCACCTTTCCATTCTTCCAGAGTACTGCTCAACTCCTGCAACTCACCCTGAAAAAACGCACAATCTCTATCAGAAGACGTGATGGGGAGGTCAACCAGAGTCATTTTAATATCAGGGCGTGCCTGCTGCCACGCATCTGCCAGCCTGCGCATGGAATCACAGCTGTTCATAAAAACCATACCATCAAGGTCCGGCAGTTGATTATCCATGGCCCTGTCCAGAATGCGTTTCACATGGGGGCAGAGGTTGTCATGCAAAATCAGCCCGGCCTGATCCGGGCAATCCTTATCAGGCAAAATGCGATAGGGAGTAAAGCCTGCTGCATGTATCAACGCCAGAGGTGTATAAGCGCAGGCATATCCAATTAGTTTTTTTTGTTCCATGACTTTTTCCTTTTTTTGTGAGGCAACTGCAAAATTTTCAACCAGCTCTTGTATTTGCCAGTACCTTTCTGAGTACCTTTTTAGCGATTTCCATCTCATCAGGCTCAATATCGGCAAAGGCCTCTTTGAGCATATGATCCACAGCTTTAAAAACTTTACTGCGAACGGTTATCCCTTTTTCCGTCAGGTTAATTTTCTGCACCCTGCGGTCATTGGGATCATTAGAACGGGAAACCAGGCCATCACGTTCCATGCGATCAATCAGGCCGGTCATGCTTGAGGGTTCAAGGCCTGCACAACGCCCCAGTTCCGCAAGCTTTGTTCCTTCGCTGCTGCCCAGCTTGCTAAGCATTTCATCCACCCCTTCGCTTGACCACAGGCACATCAAAACACCCAGGTACGCAGGCTTTACATCGGCGTTTTCAATATTTGCCAGTTCCATTTTCATGGTTGATGTAACAACCAGCGAAGCCCTGGTTATTAAGTAAAATGGGCAATCTGTCGGATTAATATTTATCATGACTCTCCTCGTTAATGGCTGTTTGTTGCCATACATAATGTTTGTTACAATATATTACGCATGCAAACTATTTGCAAGCGAAATTTTTAATTTGTGTAAAAAAAATTGCAGCAGCGTTTTTGTAATTCGCATAGAATCAGTCAGGCCGGGCTTTGCTGCATAAACAAAACTCGTAGGCTGGGCTGACCTTTAATTTTTCTTGTGTCGCTGGATTAAGAAAT
>JAOZSB010000235.1 GCA_029939895.1 Desulfobacterales bacterium | reverse complement strand
AGTGCCCAAATCCAATTGAAATTATTCGATTTTTAACGGGACACTACTGATTTATTCCATGAAATAATTTCTTTTGGGGGAGGGGATAAAGAAAAGATTTCTGATGAAATTATTGAGGACCTGACAAAAAAATATTTAGAAATTAGGTCTCCTGATTCCCTTGCTTATGGAAGAGGGCATTTAGACACAGATAATCCCCATGTCCATGTGATTATTTCAGGTAACATTTTAAACAGCTCTAAAAAGCTCCGGATAAATAAAAGTAAGTTTAATAAGATTAAAAAATCCTTGGAACAGTACCAAAAAGAAAAATATCCCGAACTAAAAAACTCTATTGTTTTTGGAGGGGATGAAGTGAAGGGAAAAAGAAAAGAGACCATCCAGGAAGGGGAGAGGGCAAGGAGATTAAAAAAACAAGGTAGAGATCCACGAACAAAAAAAAATATAATAGCCCAAGAAGTTGAAAAAGCGTTTATTGCATTATCTGAAGAGCAGTTTTTAGGGATTCTAAAAAATAATGGTCTCAAGTTTTATAGACGAGGCAAGACCGTTGGAGTTGTTAATATTGAGACTAAAAAAAAGTATCGTTTAAATACCCTTGGTGTTTTAGGTGGTTTTGAATCTATGCAAAAACGATGGAGCAGGGGAGTTGAACGTAAAAAAGAGATAGATGAAGTCCGTCAGGTCAAGGCTCAAAGGGTTTGGCGTGAAATGGGTTTTGTTGAAGATATGCTTGAGCAGATTGAAGAGCCTTTTGAAATACCCCAAGATGTTATGGAAAGAAAGGTTCAGCTAAGAAACTTTTTAAAATCGAGCCGTAAAAAACAGAGGGGAGGGCGGTATAGGAGAGAAATTTGATATAGATTGTGTATATAAAAATAAAGGCAGGGCTGCCGGAGAAGCTCATAGAGCAAAAAAATTTTTTCTTAAAAGTAATCGGTTGTTTTTTAAACAAAAGGCTTGCAGGGGGTTCGAGAGGGCTTTTAAAATCAATTTTTGTCGGTGTTTTTTTGGTCATGGTTAGCCAAGGTTTATGGGAATAAAACGGAGGCATTTTTATGTTGATTGGAAGCTCTGAACCGCTTATTAAAACCCCCTTTGATTTGTTTAGCATTCTTATTTGGTCTGTACTCATCAAGGGCTTTGCAACGGTTTGAGCTTTATCATCAACGCCTTGAAATGTTGTGTCGTATGCTGTGCTGTGTCCGAGTACGTTTTCTAAGTATTTGCAGGTTTCTAAATCAAGTCCTGAATAGAATAGTTTGTTTGCACATCCACCTGAAAAAATAGATTTAGAATCATTTTTTCCGTAAATTGCCTCGATTTGAGAAAGTTCCTGTAAAATGATGCTGATTGAGCATTTTCTTTTTCTAAGGGTTGTTATTATTGAGGCAAAGTTGTTGATACTGCCGAGGTTGCCGAACTCGTCCAGGAAGAAAAAGACAGGTTTACCATTATGTTTTATGCAGTGTGTGAAGCAGGCAGAGTAAAACAGGTTAATTACGATTGAAAAATATTTAATTTTATCTTCCGGCACAATCACATAAATTATTGTTTTGCCGTCTCTTAAAGCATCGAGGTCTATATTGTCTGAGCCTGTTAGGTTTACAATGTCTTGATCACTCCAAAGGTCTAAGGCTGTACGGGCAGAGCTTAGAATTGAAGAAATAACTTTAATGTCCTGAGCTAAAAAAGCTTTGAATTCGTCAAACTCTTCATCGTTTAAGTGTTGGGTCATAAAATCGTTGATAAGCTCCCCGTCTGCACCGCAATTGTTTAGAAGTTTTCTGACATTGCCAAGGTGAGCCATGTTTTTATCCGGAAGGTTTTTTAAGGCAGATAAAAAGACGTATAGTAAATTATTAGCCGAGGTAGTCCAAAAGGGATCATTGCCAGCGTTATTTTGTGCAAGGGTGGTTGTTATCTGTTTTAGTTCTTGTTTTGTATCAAAGCGTTTTAAGGGGTTAAATCTCAGGGAGTTTTGAAGGTCAGAGGGTGCAAGGATTTGCATTTTATAGCCCCGGTTTTGCATGTGTCCGCTTGTGGCTTTAAAAATTTCTCCGCTCGGATCTGTAACAACAATATTGCCTGAGCAGTTTAAAATATTTGGAATAACAAACCTTGTTGTTTTACCGCTTCCAGTTGGGGCAATAAGAGCAAGGTTTTTGTAAGATTCATTAAGGGACAAGCAACGGTTAGGGGCTATTATCAGCCCTTTGTTTTTTTTGTGTAAGAAAGAATGCACTTGTTCAAAGGGCATCCATCGAGCCTCACCACGGGCTTTTGAACGAAAGACTCCTAAGAACCAGTGCCAAATTGCTCGAACTCCACGGAGGATTGAAAAGAATAGACCCATAAAGAGGAAAGATTTTTAAGAAATTTAGGGATATTATAACAGCTTGTTTAATATATAGGTTTTAGTCTGAAAATGGGATTCAAAATTTTGGTTGTTTAAATTAACCAAATGATTTTTTTAATTGATTCAATCTATTATAAGTGTTATATGGTTTGCAAAAACAATAATAAGAGGGTGGCATCCAGATTCGTGTAGAAATGCACTCTTAGCATTCTCAGAACTCATAATTACCGAGTACATTCGAGAAATTTCAATCGAGAATAAATTTTGAGAACGAAAAACCGTGACTTTTAGTGTAACAAATAATCGATTAGGTTGATTATCAAAAACCCTCGTTATCGATAACGGTTTAATTTTAATAGCCAATATTTCTTAACGTGCATTTTGGTTCAAATCTGGGCAGTACCCTTATAAGGTGTTTTCTCCGCTATCGCTCCGAAAACGATTTAATTGATTGAATATAATGAGATAAAAAGTATAGTATAAGCAAGTGATAAGTTTTAATTTTTAACGGAGGAAAATTATGAATTATTGGACACAATTAAGCATTGACTATGCAAACCAAAGAAATTATCTTGATGATCTTTTTTCTGTATATCCGACTATTCCAAATGGAATAAGAGATTTAAATAAAGATTTATGGAAAAAGGTTGAAAATTCTTTCAACTCTCAAAATAATAAAGAGCTAATTAAAAATTTATTAAAACTTGAACTTTTTCCAATAAAAGATTCCTATGTTGCATACTTGAAAAGAGATAAATCTTCTATTGAGAGAAATCCAAAAACAGTTGATAGATTATCTGGAAGAATTTATGAAATGGGGCTTGAAAAAGTTTTTAAGAGAGCGTCAGAGCCAAAAGAAACAAACAGACAAATTGGACCACTTTTTGGAAGGTGGTTAAATAAAGGCAGTTTAGGAATAAAACCTGTTCCTTTAAACGAATTTTTATCAAACAATGAAAATGCGATTTTAGACGCAGGAGATAATGGAATGATGAACTTTGCCAAAGAACATCTAAAATATAACCACAATAAAGGACTTGATTTAGTCGCAAGGTTTAATGGTAAATATATTATAGGTGAAGCAAAGTTTTTAACAGATTTTGGTGGTCATCAAAACGCACAATTCAATGATGCAATTACCACAGCAACAACAAAAGTTGATGCGATAACTATCGCTATTTTAGACGGAGTTTTGTATATACCAGGAAACAACAAAATGCATCAAAGCATTACAGAAAAATACAAGGATCAAAACATAATGAGTGCATTGGTTTTGAGAGAATTTTTATATCAAATTTAGGATTAACTATGATTTTAGACTATCCAAATAAAAGAACTGAATCAGAAATATTATCAGAAACAAATAAATTAAAATTGGTTTCTCTTTCTGGTAGTGGTGAAAATAAACTTATAAAAGGAAATAATCTACAAGCAATGAAATCATTGTTAGAAGATTTTGATTTAAAAGGAAAGGTTGATTTAATCTACATAGACCCACCTTTTGCGACTAATAACCATTTTACTCTTGGAGATGAAAGAGTTAGCACAATAAGTAATAGCAAAAATGATAAAACGGCATATAAAGACGAACTTTTAGGAAATGATTTTTTAGAATTTATAAGAGAAAGACTTATTTTATTAAGAGAGTTAATGTCTGATAGAGGTTCAATTTATCTACATATTGATTATAAAATCGGACATTATGTAAAAATAATAATGGACGAAGTTTTTGGAATTAAGAATTTTAGAAATGATATTACTCGTATCAAATGCAATCCAAAAAACTTTTCACGCAAAGCATACGGAAATATAAAAGATTTAATTCTATTCTATAGCAAAACTTCAAATCCTATTTGGAATGAAACCAAAGAGAAACTAAGTGAAGCCGATATTGAAAGGCTATTTAAAAAAATAGATTCAAATGGTCGTAGATATACAACAATCCCATTGCATGCACCAGGAGAAACAGCGAATGGGCCAACTGGGAAAGAATGGAAAGGACAATTACCACCAAAAGGAAGACATTGGAGAACTAATCCAAAAATTTTAGATGAGTGGGAAAAGCAAGGGCTAATTGAGTGGTCTAAAACTGGGAATCCAAGAAAAATTATTTATGCCGATGAAAAAGAAGGCAAAAAAAGACAAGATATTTGGGAATATAAAGACACACAATACCCGAATTATCCTACTGAAAAAAATCTTAATTTATTAAACGATATAGTTTTGGCTTCATCAGGTGAAAATAGTATCGTTTTAGATTGTTTCTGTGGTTCTGGTACAACCTTAATAGCAAGTCAAGAATTAGGTAGAAAATGGATTGGAATAGACCAGTCAGATGAAGCAATAAAAGTTACACAAAAAAGATTAAAAAACAATCAAAGAAATTTATTCTCACCAGAGATAAATTTTGAATATTTTGAAGAAAAGAAAAAGTTGTAAGTGGGTTTCATTAAGGAACCCAAAATCCCCTTGCATTGATTTTTCAATTCGTGTATTTTTTGTTTTGAAATTATTATTCTGGTAAAATACATTACCGGAATAATAAATATTAAATTTTTTGGAAATTATGAAAATGGATTTAGTCACAACTGAAAAAAAAGATTACCTGAGCTTAGAAAAACTTTTTGACTCTATTGGAGCTGTTCCTGAATCAGCGGTTTGGTTAGCAGATAAACGCTCACCTGAAACAAGGCGAAAATATAAAGAAAGTGTTGCTGAATTCTGCCGGACTTTCGGAATTGAAAGTGATGAGGATTGGAAAAAAGTAAAACCGGCACATGCTATTGCTTATCGTGAAGCCCTTATTAAAGCCGGAAAATCAGAACGCACTATAAATGCGAAGCTGTCAGCAGTTTCAAGTCTGTTTAAACATTTAGTTGAAAAACATATAGTCGTTGAAAATCCAATCCGAGATATAAAACGCCCGAAAGTTCAAAGCAATACAACCAAGACCCCCGCTATCACCTTAAAGCAAGTTGGTTCAATGTTAAATGCTCCTGATTTAGAAACTTTACAAGGCATAAGAGACAGGGCTATTTTATCCACTATGTTTTACACTGGCTGTCGGATCGGCGAGGTGGTCAAGCTCAAAGTGAAAGATTTTTTTGAGGATGGCGGTTATTTTGTCCTTGATCTGAAAGTCAAAGGAGGCAAGGAAAACAGGGTTGCCATTCATTATGAATTGCAAATTGCTATTCGTAATTATTTGATTGCATCGGGACACGGACAAGAAAAAGAAGCTCCTTTGTTTTTAGGGATAAAACGAGCAAGGCGGAAAAGCGATTTTCAGGCATTGACCACAAGACAAATAAATCAATTATTTCATAAATACGCTAAGCAGGTTAGTTTGACGGACAGAATAAGACCTCATTCATCAAGGGCGACATTTGCGACAGAGGGTTTAAGAGGAGGCGCAAGCCTTGAAGAAATGCAAGCCACTTTAGGACATTCTAATCCACAAACAACCAAGCTTTATGACAAAAGGAAATTTGGCCACAAGGAAAGTGCAAGTTTTAGGGTGCATTATTAAACCTGAACGCCTCAGAGCCGTTTTAAGGGACTATTTTTAAAAAACACACCCTAAAACACAGGGGGGTTTTCATCCCAATGTGCATTATATCCATTGTTTAGTGAATCATTGTTGATGGTGGCGGTTCACTTTGGTTTTTATCATCGAACGATTCTAAACAAATACCCAATTCTTTCATTTTTTGGTAAAAAAGAATAACTTGCTGACTTACTATTAAGTCTACATTATCAACCATGGCTTGCCTTCGGTCAATCTCCCCGTCAGTTTCAAACTTGAAGATTGTGGAAAGCTTTGCACTAACCTTTATGCGTCCATTTTCAATTTTAGCAGAATATTTACTGTGAGAATCATTAACTTTGTATTTTTTAGGTAAAGTTTTGATCTCATCAGGATTTTGGTCAAAAACCGGCTTCATTTGAATACTTTTGTCAGATTGCCCTTGAATGCTTTTTTTAATTTGCCTTGCAAGTCCCAATGCAATATTGTTTCGCAAAGTCCACAAATTTTCTGATGCAGGAATATCGATATTGACGTCAAAAAGACTTCCTAATGTATGAAAATTAGTTTTTATTGGAATAACAATCGCTTCGCCTTTGACTTCAACGGTATCTTTTTTCAGGTGAATTATAAAAGGAGTATAAAAAGTATAAAGGATTCACATAAAAAAATCAATGTGAAGTGCCGATAATGTTGCGTTTAGAGAAAGGGCATTATGTTTTCAAAACCTGACACATATTGAATTGATCATCTTGCCAGATTGGAGCTTTTAGGAGTGTGTTTTCATCTACAGCTTTATGATGGGTTGTCCAGACAAAACTTGCACCATCGTGATCAATCAAATTTTTTCTAATGTTCTCGGCTCGGGTTTTTGAATTACATTGGAATAGAACTAAGAAATCATCAAATTTACCAAAATTTTGGTGGAATTTTTCATCTTTATAAATTTTATATCCAGTTACCTTGTCATGAATAATCTGCAACCTTTCTGTTCCTCTGTCGATCTCTAAAAAATAAAGCATTTCATATTTTTTTTCATTTATATAGTTTCGATAACCTAAAAATGACCCACCTGGGGTCAAAACGATAACGTAA